>CAZHGG010000291.1:0-7250 GCA_964531755.1 uncultured Polyangiaceae bacterium | reverse complement strand
GTTGGCGGGGAGCACGGCGCGGAGGCGCGTGTCCCACACGCCGGTGGGGCTCATGCCCTCGGTCGCGACCGCGAGATCGTCGAGCCCGGGCGCGACGCTCGGCGCGGACGGCGCGGGGGTCGCGCCCGCGTCGGCGCGAGGAGGGCCCGCGTCGACGACAGGAGCGGCCGCGTCCTCGGCCGCGCCCTCGTCGGCCTCGCCGCCGTCGCCGCCGTCGACCTCGCCGCCGTCGGCCTCACCGCCGTCGCCCTCGCCGCCGTCGGCCTCCGGGGCCCCGGCGTCGCTCGCGCTCGCGTCGCGCGACGGGCCGGCGTCGCGAGGGGGCGCGCCGCTGTCGACCGCCGGCGAGGGGCCGTTGTCGGGGCACGGCGTGGTGTTGCCGGTGCCGCCGCCGCTCGAGACCGGGCCGGGGCCGCGGCAGAGGCCGAAGTACGTGTCGACCAGCGACGGGTGGAAGCTGCTCGCGTACCGGCGCGTCGCGGCCTGCGCCACGTCCACCCGCCCGGCGAACTCGGTGAGCCACGCGCGCCCGCCGCTCTGCGCCATCGCCTCGGCCGCGAGGTCTTGGTAGTTCGAGCGGTTGCTCGACCGCGACCAGGTGAGCTCGGACTCCCAGTCGACCTGCGCGTCGGGAAAATTCTGCGGGTGGTAGCGCCCCTCGCCGATCACGTAGAGCGTGATGCCGACGCGCGCGCCCACGCCGGCGGCGACCATGCGGAGCGGCAGCGTGGGATCGGCGCCGGGCGTGACCACGCGCACCGGGCGCATCTGCCGCTCTCCGCAGCGGGGCGCGAGGCGCAACGCGATGAAGTCGAAGCCCTCGCGCACGTACGCCGCGATGGTGGGCTCGATGCTCGTGGGGATGGCGAAGGCGTGGCTCTTCAGCCAGCGCGTGAGGGCGTCGGGATCGGTGGCGCGGAGCGTGACGGTCTCGTAGGGGCCGACCACCGCTTGGCTCACGATCTGCACCTGGCCCTCGCCTGGCGCGCTCGAGGCGTTCCCGGAGGCCGAGCACCCCGCGACGGCGCACCCGAGCCGCCCGCCCGAGCGGTTCGGCGGCACGATCACGGGCTGGGTCGCGGCGTCGAGCGCCGTGAAGAACTCGTCGTGCGCGAGCTCGAGCTTCGTGCCGGCGCGCACGGGGAGCACCCACGCGAACTCGCGCGGGTCGCCCGTGTAGCGGATCTGGTCCCAGAGCACGGTCTGCGTCTTCGAGATCGAGAGCGCCATGCGGTGGTCGGTGACGACCGTCGACTCGTTCTGCACGAAGCAGCCGCCGCACGCGCGCGCGTCGGTGCTCTGCGTGAGCGCCGAGGCGGCGACGGCCGCGCTGAGGAACAAGGGCACGAACAGGCTGCGTACGGCGAGGCTCTTCAAGGCGGGCTCCTCGCCCCGCGCGACGCGCGCGCGCCCCAGCGCGGGGCGGTCGTCCGAGGGGCAAGGGCACGATGCATCGCGCATGCCACCCCCGCGCGCGCCACGAAAACCCCGCGAGATCCGCGGACCGCGCGCGCGCCACCCGGACTTCCCGCGCCGTGCCCGGACACCGCTGCCATGCCCCGCGAGGGACGAGGGTTAGTCGACCGCGAAGGTGAGGTCGAACGCCGGCCGATCGCCGGCCGCGGCCGCCGCACCGCCCGCCGGGCGCCGCACCGAGTTCGTGGCGTCCATCAGCCCGACCAGCGCCGCGTAGGGCAGCTCGTTCGAGGTGCGCAGCACGAGCGGGTCGACGTGTTTGTCGGCGCGGTCGCGGTGGAGCCCGTACGTCGCCCACTCGTCCGAGAGCGCCTTCGCGAGCCCGGGGTACCGCACCTGCCGCGCGCCCCCGCGGGTCTCTTCCATGGGTCGCTTCGGCACCTCCACCGTGCGGAGCACCTTCTCGCCCTCCTTCCACGTGAGGACGAACGCCTCCTCCCCGCGCGCGTCGAGCACGAGCTTCCGCGGCGCGCAGTCTGCGCACACCTCGCCGTGGCCGCCGAGCGCGGCGCTCGCTTCCATGCGGCCCGCGGCGGTCCACGCGGCCGTGAGCACCAGGAACGCGATGGTGACGACCAAGAAGTCGATCATCGGGACCAGGTTGACCTCCGCGTCCAGTGTCCGTCGCCTGCCCTTGCCGCCGCTGTCGATCGCGATGCCCATGGTGTCCTCCTCGCGCCGCGTTCGTGCGGCGAGGTCCAGAGTCCCGCGCGGGGCAGAAGTTCCCAAAAACCTATTGTTTTCAATAGGCTGCAATCTTCCGTTGGGGGCGGCGGCGCTCAGCTCCCCGCGGGGGCGGCGCCGCCGAGGTCCATGCGCGCGACGAGCGCGTCGACCGTGGGATCGCGCCCCAAGAAGTCGCGGTACAGCTCCTCGGGCGGCGCCTCGTCGCCGCGCGAGAGCACCTTCGCGCGGAAGGCAGAGCCCACCTCGCGCGAGAGCACGCCGGCGTCTTTGAACGGCGTGAACGCGTCGGCGTCGAGCACCTCCGCCCATTGGTACGAGTAGTAGCCGGCGGCGTAGCCGTAGGGGCTGCCGAAGAGGTGCGCGAACGACGCGATCATCGCGTAGTCGTCGGGGAGCGCCGCGGGCGAGAACGGCTGGAACGTGTCCCGCGCGAGGCGGAGCAGCTCGGCCTTCGAGGTGACCGCGGGCGTGCGGTGGAGCAGCAGGTCGACGGTGGAGAAGCCGAGCTGCCGGAGCAGCATGTTCGCGGCGCGGAAGGTGCGCGCCGCCCTCATGCGCTGGCGCATGTCCTCCGGCAGGCCCGCGCCCGACTCGACGTGGCGGGCGAAGAGGTCGAGCCCCTCCTTCTCCCACGCGAAGTTCTCGGTGAGCATCGACGGCAGCTCGACGAAGTCGGAGAGCACCCGCGTGCCCGCGAGCGCGCGCTCGCGCACCGCCGACAGCACGTGGTGGAGCAGATGCCCGAACTCGTGAAACAGGGTCTCCACCTCGCGGTGGGTGAGCAGCGCGGTGCGGGCCCCGGGCGCGGGCGGGGTCATGTTGCCCACGATCACGGCGACGTTCTCGCGCTCGTGCGGCGTGCCGGGGAGGCGGTCGAGCATGCCCCCCATCCACGCGCCGTCGCGCTTGTCGGCCCGGGGGAAGAGGTCCATGTAGAATGCACCGAGTCGCGTACCGTCGTGATCGCGCACGACGTATGGGAGCACGTCGCTGTTCCACGGGCGGGGCGCGCCGTCGGCCTCCTCGGCCGTCCAGGGGACGACGCACACGCCGTAGAGCTCCTCGGCGATGCGGAACAGGCCCTCCGACACGCGGTCGAGCGGGAAGTAGGGGCGGAGCGCCTCGTCGTCGAACTCGTAGCGCTTTCGGCGGAGCTTCTCGGCGTAATAGGCCACGTCCCACGGGGCGAGCGGGAGGGCCGCGTCGCCGACCACCTCGCGGACGAACGCGTCGAGCTCGGCGTTCTCGCGCGCGAACGCAGGCGCGATGCGCGCGCGGAGATCGTCGACGAACGCCTGCGCCTTCTCGCCGCTCTTGGCCATGCGGTCGGAGAGCACGAGCTCGGCGAAGCTCGGGAAACCGAGGAGCTTGGCCTTCTCCTCGCGGAGCCGCAGGATCGTGAGCGCGAGCTCGAGGTTGTCGCCGGGCGCGCTCGTGGCGCGGGTCACGTTGGCGCGGTAGAGCCGCTCGCGCAGCGCGCGGTCGTCCGCGTAGGTCATGATCGGCACGTAGAGCGGCGCGTGGAGCGTGAGCAGGTAGCCCTCGAGCCCGCGCTGCTTGGCGGCCTCGGCGGCGGCGGCCACGACCCCGTCCGGGACGCCGGAGAGCCCCTCGCGCGTGTCGACCACGTGGGAGAACGCGTTCGTCGCGTCGACCGTGTTCTGCGAGTAGAGGAGCGTGGTCTGCGCGAGCTCGACGTCGAGCTCGGCGAGACGCTTCTTCCCCGCGGCGTCGAGGTTCACGCCGTTCTTCACGAAGTCGAGGAGCGTCTTGTCGAGGAGCCGGCGCCGCCCGCCGGTGAGCGCGCGCCCCTCCTCGGTCGCCGCGTAGGCCGCGAGCGCCTCGTAGATCGGCGCGGAGAGGGCGATGCCGCTGTAGAAGACGGCGACCTCCTCTTGCACCGCGGCGTACGCGTCGCGGAGGGCCGGCGTGCTGGCGGTCGACTCGAGGTGCGCCGCCACGCCGAGGGCGAAATCGAGCCCCGCGGTGGCCACGTCGAGCGCGCCGATCGTGGTGTCGTACGTGAGGCGCCCCTCCGCGTGCGCGCGCGGGATCGCGTCGAGCGCCTCCTGCGCCGACGCGCGCAGCGTGGCGACCGCGGGGGCGATGTGCTCGGGCAGCACCGCGTCGAAGGGGATGTTCGTCGTGATCGTGAGGAGCGGGTTGTCGGGCGACATCGGCGGGAGTCTACCGCGCGCGCCCGCGCCCTCGTGGCCTATCGCACGCGCCTCGACCGCAGAGCTTGGCCAGGCCGCGGCTCGCGAAGAGGAACCCCGCGAGCTTGTAGAGCAGCCGCGCCCCCACGTTCGCGTCCCACTCGCCCTCGGGCCCGGGCGCCACCTCGTTGAGGTCGAAGCCGAGGAGCACGCGGCCGGAGCGGACCACCTCCGACAGCAAGAACACGGCCTCCGAGAGGTCGAGGCCGCCGGGCACCGGCGTGCCCGTGTTGGGGCAGAAGCGCGGGTCGAGGCCGTCGATGTCGAACGACACCCACACGCGGAGCGGCAGCGCGTCCACGATCGACGCGGCCACGGTGGCGAACGCCTCCCCGCGGAGCTTGCGGCGCGACAGCTCGCGATCGGTGAACACCGCGACGCGCTCGCCTTGCGCCGCCACGTAGGTCATCTCGGCCTCGCACACGTCGCGAATGCCCACCTGCACGAGGCGCGTGAGCTCCGGGAGCTCTTCGAGCGCGTTGCGCATGATCGAGGCGTGCGAGTACTGAAACCCCTCGTAGGCGTCGCGGGTGTCGGAGTGCGCGTCGAAGTGGAGCAAGCCGAACGACCTCTCGGCGCGCGCCACGGCGCGGAGCGCCCCGAGCGGCACCGAGTGATCGCCTCCGAGCACCGCGAGCAGCTTCCCCTCGTCGAGCACGCGGCAGCTCTCCGCGAACACCGCCTCGTTCACCTGCCGAGACAGCTCGTTGACGCGGGCGAGCGCCGCCTCGAGCGCGGGATCGCCGCCTGTCTCTCCGCCCACGTCGATGATCGCGCGCGCCTTCGCCTTGCCCTCTTCGTTCCACGCCTCGAGCTCGGCGGGCGCCGGGAGGAGGAAGATGCCGGGCCCGTACGGGCGCTCCACGTCGAGGTCGTAGAGATCCACCTGCTTGCTCGCCTCGAGGATGGCCGCCGGGCCTCGCGACGTGCCGCCGCCGTAGGAGGTCGTCGCCTCCCACGGCACGGGCAGCACCAGGAGCGACGCCTCGTCGCGGGTGTGCGGGAGCCCAAACAGGCCGGAGTCGAGGGCGGCGGGGGCGCTGGGATCGAACGTCATGGCGCACCATCGCAAGGCGACCCGCGCGAGACAAGCGCGCTCCGCGCCGCCGCGCGGTCGATTCTCGCGGGTGAGCGGTCCGTGGGCGGTGGCGGGGTGCGCGCGGGCCGGCGGGAGGCGCCGCACAATGAGACCCATGGCGACGTTCTTGAAGAAGCTCGGCCTCGCGCTCGTGCTGGGGGGGCTGGCCACGACCACCGTGCCGCACCGCATCGCCGGGTGGGAGGCGAGCGCGTGGCTCGAGGGCGACGCGGCGCTCGAGGACCGGCTCGCCCGCGGGCTCCGCCAGACCACCCAGGACGACCTCGTGAAGCAGCCGTTCCGCACCGGGTCGAAGCACTTCGACAGCGAGTGGCTCTTCGGCACCTACATGATGGCGGGCATGGGCTTCGGGCAGCTCGCGCTCGCGCACCCCGCGGATCGCGAGCGCACGGCCGCCCTCACGGCCGATCTCGATCGGTGCATCGCCGGCATGCTGAAGGACGAGTCGCGCTACTACGACACGTCGACCTGGGGCGCCGATCCGCTGCGGACGCTCGCGGGCGGCCGGGGCCACGTCGCGTTCCTCGGGTACCTGAACCTCGCGCTCGGGCTCCGCCGCCTGCTCGACCCCAACAACCCCTACGCCGAGCTGAACGACCAGGTGAGCGAGGCGCTCGAGCGCAGGCTGCTCGCGACCTCCGGCTTCGTCGAGACCTTCCCGAGCCAGACCTTCCCGGTCGACAACGCCAGCGCCGTGGGCTCGCTCGGCCTCCACGAGCGTGCGACCGGCAAGCGCCACGCGCGGGTGATCGCGGCGTTCTCCGACCGCGTGAACCGGCTCGCGCGCCAGCGCGAGGACGGCCTCCTGATCCAGATCACGATGACCTCCGGCGCGCCCCTCAGCGTCGGCCGAGGCTCCGGCACGTTCCTCGCCGCGTATTTCCTCTCGTTCGCCGACCCCGCGCTCGCCCGCTCTCTGTACGAGTCGGGGAAGCGTGCACTCTACACGGAGCACCTCGGGTTCGGCGCGATGCGCGAGCACGCCCGGGGGCGGGAGGGGAAGAACGACATCGACTCGGGGCCCGTGCTCTTCGGGCTCGGCGTGTCCTCGAGCGGCTTCGCGCTCGGACCGGCGCGGGCGTTCGGCGACGCCGAGGCGTTCCGCGGCCTCTACGCGCTCACGCACCTGTTCGGCGTGCCGGTGGACACCGGGGGCACGCGCACCTACGCCACCGGCGGCCCCATCGGGGACGGCATCCTGTTGGCGATGTTGACCGCGCGCGCGCCCTCGGCGCCGACCGAGGCGGCCGCGCTCGTGACCGCGACCCGCGAGGAGGTGCTTCCATGAAGCTCGAAGCGAGCCCCGCAGGGGCGAACGACGGTCGATGGCGAGCCCGAGCCGAGGGCGAGGTGTCGCCATGAAGACCAACCGAAAGCTCGAGCTCGGGGCGACGCTGGGGCTCGTCACCCTCTACGTCGGGATGGCCCACGTCGCGGCCGCCGAGAAGGTCGCGAACGCGCTGCTCGCGGGCGGCGGCGCCGTGAGCCTGCCGCTCCTCGCCTTCGTGGTGGCGCTCGTGGTGCTCCGCTTCCTCGTGGTGATGGTGCTGCCCGGGGTGGTGGCGGCGCGCCTCGGCCTGTTGCTCTGGGCGTGGCTCGTGGCGCGCAGGGAGGAGCGCCGGGCTTGAAGGCCGGGCGCCGCGCGAGGCGCACAAAAAGGCGAACCCCCGCGGCCCGCTGAGGCGAGCGACGGGGGTCTCTCACGAGGCCTCCAGGAGAGGAGGCTGCGTCCTACCAGCGATCGCCGCCGCGGCCACCGCCGCCGCCGCCGC
>CAZHGG010000290.1:0-7262 GCA_964531755.1 uncultured Polyangiaceae bacterium | reverse complement strand
CGAGGGTGCGCTCGATGGACCCGAGCCCTTGCCCTCGGCGGGTGTCGTACCAGAAGGCCTCGTCGGGCAGCTCGCGCGTCTTGACGCGCTTGACGCTGCTCGCCGCGTCGCGCTCGAGCGAGGCGCGGAGCGCGGCGTCGTCGCTCCACACGTCGAGGGCGACCACCTCGCGGTGCTTCGCGAGGATGGGGCCGAGCTCGTCGGCGTACCCGGTGAGGACGTTGACCACGCCGCCCGGGAGATCGCTCGTCGCGAGGCACTCCGAGAGCACCACCGCCGTGCGCGGGTCGACGTCGCTCGCGACGACGACGCAGCTGTTGCCACCCGTGATGACCGGGAGCACCACCGACACGAGGCCGAGCAGCGCCGGCGCCCGCGGCGCGAGGACGCCGACGACGCCCATCGCCTCGGGCAGGCTGAAGCCGAAATGCGGGCCGCTCACAGGGTTGTGCGAGGCCACGAGCGCCGAGACCTTGTCGGCGAACCCGGCGTAGAACACCGCGCGATCGACCGTGGCCGCGACCTCGCGCGCCGCCTCGCCCGCGGTGGCGCCCGCGCGTTCGAGGGAGCGCTCGAGCTCGGGCGCGCGCGACTCGAGCACCTCGGCGAGCCGGTAGAGGATCTGCCCGCGGTTGAACGGCGTGCGGGTCTCCCACTTCTCGTACGCGCCCTTGGCCACGAGCACCGCGTCGCGCACGTCTTTGCGGGAGCCGCGCGGGATGTTGACCCCCGCCGGATCGGCGTCGCCCACGACGCCGTCGGCCGAGGCCACGCGGAAGTAGCGGCCCGACTCGGAGCGCACGAAGGCGCCCCCGACGTACATCTTGTAGGCCTTGGTGATGCGCACGCGGTCGCCCGCGCTCGCCCCCGCGTCCGCGTCGCCGTCGCCGTCGGGCGAGACCTTCACGAGGGGACCCGCGGCCTTCGGCGGCTTCGCGGCGGACTTCGTCTCTTCGGTTTCGGTTCGGGTCTTCATGCCTTCTTCCCTTTGGTCGGGCGGGCCGGCCACGCCGCTCGCCTTCGGCTCGCTTGCGGGGCCATCATCCGTCGAGCTCCACGTAGGCCGAGAGGCCTTGCCGGCCGCCCTCGCGGCCGAAGCCGCTCTCTTTGTAGCCGCCGAAGGGCGACGTCGGGTCGAACTTGTTGAACGTGTTTCCCCAGATGACGCCGGCCTTGAGGCGCGTGGCCATGTGGAAGATCTTGGCGCCCTTGTCGGTCCAGATGCCCGCCGAGAGGCCGTACATGGTGTTGTTCGCCTTCTCGATGGCCTCGTCGGGCGTGCGGAAGGTCATCACCGTGAGCACCGGCCCGAAGATCTCCTCGCGGGCGATGCGGCTCGACTGGCTCGCGCCCGTGAAGAACGTGGGGGGGAAGAAGAAGCCCTTCTCGGGGAGCGCGCAGGTGCTCTGCACCATGTGCGCGCCCTCCTCGGTGCCGCTCGCCACGAGCGCCCGGATCTTCTCGAGCTGCATCTTCGAGTTGATGGCCCCGATGTCGGTGTTCTTGTCGAGCGGATTGCCGAGACGGAGCGTCTTGATGCGATCGGCGAGCTTGCGGACGACGACGTCGTGGACGCTCTCCTCGACGAGCAGGCGCGAGCCGGCGCAGCACACGTGGCCCTGGTTGAAGTAAATGCCGTTGACGATGCCCTCGATGGCCTGATCGATGGGCGCGTCGGCGAAGACGATGTTGGCCGCCTTGCCGCCGAGCTCGAGGGTGAGCCGCTTCTTCGTGCCCGCGATGGCCGCCTGGATGCGCTTTCCGACGGCCGTGCTGCCCGTGAACGCCACCTTGTCGACGCCCGCGTGCTCGACGAGCGCCGCGCCCGTGGCGCCCGCCCCGGTGACGATGTTGACCACGCCCTCGGGCAGCTCGCACTCCTCGAGGATGCGCGCGAGCAGCAGCGCCGTGAGCGGCGTCGTCTCCGCCGGCTTCAGCACGACGGTGTTGCCGCACGCGAGCGCGGGCGCGAGCTTCCACGCCGCCATGAGCAGCGGGAAGTTCCACGGGATGACCTGTCCGGCGACGCCGAGGGGCCGCGCCTTGCGGCCGTGGAACGCGTAGTCGAGCTTGTCGGCCCAGCCCGCGTGGTAGAAAAAGTGCGCCGACGCGAGGGGCACGTCGACGTCGCGCGACTCCTTGATGGGCTTTCCGCCGTCCATCGACTCGACGATCGCGAGCTCGCGCGACTTCTCTTGGATCGCCCGGGCGATGCGGAAGATGTACTTCGCGCGCTCCTCGGGGCGCATCTTCGACCACACCGTGTCGTAGGCCCGGCGAGCTGCGGCGACCGCGAGGTCGACGTCCTCGGCGTTCGCCTCGGCCACCTCGGCGAGGGTCTCCTCGGTGCTCGGGCTGATCGTGGGGAAATAGCGGCCGCTCTTCGGCGCCACCCACCGACCGCCGATGAAGAGCTCGTAGCGGCCTTGGAGGCGCACGTGGTCGGTCGACTCGAGCGAGGGCGCGTACTCCCACGCCTTGCCGAAATCGAGGGCCAGGTCCCGCGCGCTCGCGCGCTCGAGCCCGCGCTCCCCCTGTCGCTCCGCCTTGTCGCCGGTCACGCTCTTCATGCTCACTGGGTACGCTCCATCGCCTGCTACGCGTTCGGGCCTCGCGGCCGTGGGTGACACCCGGCGCGGCCGGGCCGTGGCGGTGCCTCGGTCTTCCTAAGGGCTCAGTCTTTCGAGAAGTCCTCGGCGGCCTGGTAGTTGCCAGTCCGCTCCTTCTCGAGCTGCATCAGCACGTCGTTCAAGAGGGCGCTCGCGCCGAACCGGAACAGGTTGGGATCGAGCCACGCGTCGCCGAGGGTCTCCTTCACCACGACGAGGTACTGGAGGGCCTGTTTGGCGGTGCGCACGCCGCCGGCCGGCTTCATGCCGATCTTCTGGCCGGTCGCGTAGAAGTGATCGCGGATGGTCTCGAGCATCACGAGCGTGACCCCGAGCGTCGCCGCCGGCTGCACCTTGCCCGTGGAGGTCTTGATGAAGTCGCCGCCCGCGGCGATGCCGATCTCGCTCGCCTTGCGCACCATGTCGTAGGTGCCGAGCTCGCCGGTCTCGAGGATGACCTTGAGGTGCGCCGGGCCGCAGGCGTCCTTCGTGCGGGCGATCTCGTCGAACACCTTGCCGTAGTCACCCGCGAGCATGGCGCCGCGATCGATGACCATGTCGATCTCGTCGGCGCCGAACTCCACCGCGCGGCGCACGTCGTCGAGCTTGACCTCGATGGGCGAGAGGCCGCTGGGGAACGCGGTGGCCACGCTGGCCACGAGCACGCCCGAGTCCCCGAGGGCCGCCTTCGCCACGCGCACCATGTTCGGGTAGACGCAGATGGCCGCGCAGGGCCCGAGGCTCGGATCGCTGTCGAGCGGCCGCATCGCTTTGTTGCAGAGTGCACGCACCTTGCCGGCGGTGTCTTTGCCCTCGAGCGAGGTGAGGTCCATCATGCGAATGGCCAGCTTGAGCCCGGCGACCTTCGCGCCCTTCTTCAGCGAGCGCTTCGCGAGCGATGCGACCCGCTCGTCGACGGCGACTTGATCGACCGGCGGCGGTGCGAAGAGCGGGGTGTGGCGCGCAGCGCGCGGGGCGTCGGCGGCGTACGCCGCGAGCGCGGACCTCTCGGGATCTTGGCCGTTCGATTTCACGGTGCGACCGTACCATGGCCCCGCCAGGGACATCCACAACACGTACGCGCGCGCGACGACCGGGGGCTAGTCCGCCGGGGGCCCGGCGGCCACGGCGGTGCCCGGCGCTTGCCCGGCGGCGTCGCCCGCGGGCTTGCGCAGCAGCGCGCCCCACCCCGCGATGGCCTCGGCGACCGCGCGGAACCCCTTCCCCGCCGGGGTGAGCTGGTACTCCACGCGGTGCGGGGGGCCCGCGAGCACCCGCCGCTCGACGAGGCCGGCCGCCTCCAATTCCTTCAGGCGCAGCGAGAGCATGCGATCGCCGATCGCGCGGAGGCGCTCGCCGATCTCGCTGAAGCGAAGCGGTCCCTCCTCGAGCGTGGCGATGACGAGCCCGTTCCACGGGCGCGCGAGGATGTCCATCGCGGCCTGAAACATGGGACAGAGGTGATCGCAGCTCCGCTTCATCGTGTCACCTGACACTATGCGCCGGGCGGCCGAAAAGGGAAGGTCGACGGTTCGATGGCGCCGCTCGGCTCAGCGCTTCGTCGCCTCGTAGTTGCCGATCTCGCTCCGGTTCGGGTTGCCGGACTTGGTCTGCTTGTGGGTGAGCTTTCCGCCCGTCACGCAGTACGAGTACTCGTCACCGTCGCTCGTGGTGAGCGTATTGCCGCTCGTGGTGAAGGTGGTGCCGGACTTGTCGAGCACCAGATCCGCATCGATCGTGCAGTCGCACGACCCCGTGCCCGTGCAGTTGGCGCTCTTCACGCCGGGGCCCGCGCGGAGCACCGCGGAGACGCCGGCGCAGCCGCCGACGGGCTGGGCGCACGCCGCGGGGACCGTCACGTCGGCGTTGACGGCGACGGTAGCCTTCCGCTCGATCACGTTGCCCCGCACGGTGAGCCGGCCGGACATCTTGCCGGCGAGCTTCGTGAAGGACGCCGTGGGGCACGCCGACGCGAGGCCCGAGAGCGCGTTGGTGGGCACACACGCCGCGGAGTAGTCCCAGGTGCCCTCGAGCGAGCCGCCGCAGGACGGCGTCTCGACGCAGGTGCCCGAGGTGATGTCGAAGGTGGCCGGCGGCGGGAGCGGCACCGCGGTGTCCGGCGCGGAGGCGCTCGCGTCGACCGGGGGCGCGCCGGTGTCGGGCGCCGTCGTCCCGGTGGCTGTCGACGAGGGGGTCGGGGTGGTGGTCCCGGCGTCAGAGTTGGCCGGAACGCTGGAGCACGCGACGGCGGCGGACACGGCGGCGAGCGTGAAGAGGGACGGGAGCAAGGAAGTGCGCATGGGGGAGCCTTCTGGGCGAGGAGGAGGGAGGGCGGGTGACGGAAGTGTGCCCGGCTTCACGCGCGGCGCAAGCGTGGGGCGCTCGGGGGTGCGACGGAGAAAACACGACGAGGCCCGATCTCCCGGCAGGGAGATCGAGCCGGCGGGAGTTCGAGCCGCGGTCGCCGGAGCGTGGGCTCAGGCCTTCGGCGGGGCGGCGTCCATCTTCGCCCGCTTGCGGCGGCGACGGGCGGCCTCCGCCTGCTTCTTGCGGCGCTTCACGCTCGGCTTCATGTAGTGGCGGCGCATCTTCAGCTCGCGCAGCACGCCCTCGGAGGCGAGCTTGCGCTTGAGCATCTTGATGGCGCGCTCGATTCCGCGGTCGCTCACGACCACTTCGAGCGGCTTGCACTGAATCGCATCACTCGGCATCTTGCGGGGATCCTTCAAAAGGAAAAGAGAGGGGGAGCTTGGCTCCCTGACGGAGCGCGGGAGTTATCACGGGAAGGAACGGGATGCCAACGGTGTTTATGCAAAGATTCGTTCCGATGGCGGCCGTTCCGTGCAAATCATGCCCCGACCCCGCCGCCTCCCGCCGCGTCCCGCGCGGCGCTCCCCCCTCGCCCTCCCTTGATGAACGCCGCGCAGACGCACCGCTCGCTACGTGATCCGGCGCGGGAGCGCGCCGGCGGGCGCCATGTCGCCTGAGCTCGCGCCCGGCACCTCGGTCGGGCCCTACCGCGTCGAGGCGCTCCTTGGCCGGGGCGGCATGGGCGTCGTCTACAGCGCGACCGACGCGCGCCTCGAGCGGCGAATCGCCCTCAAGGTGGTCGCCAAGAGCGACGGCGACGACCGGGAGGGGTACGAGGGCCGCTTCCTCCGAGAGGCCCGCGCCGTCGCGGCGCTGAACCACCCGAACGTCGTGGCCATCTTCGACGTGGGAGAGACGCCCGAGCTCCTGTATTTCGCCATGGAATACGTGGCCGGGCAGAACCTGCGCGCCAAGATCGGGGCGCCCGTCCCGCTCGACGAGCGGCTCCGCTGGCTCGCGGACGTCGCCCGGGCGCTCGACGCGGCGCACCAGGCGGGCGTGGTCCACCGCGACGTGAAGCCCGAGAACGTCATGATCCGCGAGGACGGACTCGTGAAGGTCCTCGACTTCGGGATCGCCCGCCGCACGCTCACCATGGAGCCCGGCGCCGAGCACATCACTGGGGACGATCACGTCACGGGGACGCCGCTCTACATGGCGCCCGAGCAGCTCCGCGGTGAGCCGCTCGACGCCCGCAGCGACCAGTTCGCGTGGGGCATCCTCGCGTACGAGCTGCTCTGCGGCGCGCGCCCTTTCAACGACGCGACCGAGGGATACGCGCTGGTCGCCTCGATCCTCTCGGACATCGCCCCGCCCCTCCGGGAGCGCGCCCCCGAGGTGCCCGAGCACGTCGCGGTGGTCGTGCACACGGCGCTCGCCAAGGCCCCCGAGCGGCGGCTCGCGTCGATGGGCGAGGTGGCCGCGGAGCTCGCGGTCTCGAGCGGCCAGCGCTCGAGCCGGCCCGCCTCGTGGTCCGGCGCGCAGGCCGTGGTGGAGGGCCAGCGGCACGAGCCCGCCGCCTTCGCCGAGACCACGCGCGTCCCCACCACGCAGGACGCCACCGCGACGGCCCCGGACGCGCCCCCCACCTCTCGTCGTAAGATGGCGGTAGGGCTCGGCATTTCGCTCGTGTTGGCGTTCGTCGCGGCGGTCGTCGTCTCGCGCCGGCCCCGGCCCGCGCGCCCGCTCCCCGAGCGCGCTCTTTGCGCCGTCCCGGAGGCGCACGCCGAGCTCAAGGCCGCCCGCGTGCACCTCCGCGACGGGGCCGAGTCCGAGGCGATCCGCGAGCTTCGTCGCGCCGTCGAGCTCGACGACGAGTGCGGGGCCGCGCACCTCGAGCTCGCGCTCAAGCTCGCGCCGCACGACCCGCAAGAGGGGCTGCGGCACTACCGGAGCGCGTTCCACGCCCGCGATCACCTCTCCGCGCGCGATCTCGCCGTCCTCGACGCGAGCGAGCCCTTCGTGCGAGCGCGCCCGGATCTGGCCGAGTGGGAGACGCGGCTCACGGGCGCGGTCTACCGGCACCCCAACGACGCCGAGCTGCGGGTCTGGCTCGGTACGGCCCGCACCCGACAGCTGGACCTCGAGGGGGGCAAGGCCGCGTTCGAGGCCGCGACCCGGCTCGACGTGGGCTACGCGCCCGCGTGGGCGGGCCTCGCGTGGGTCGAACACCGCCTCGGCGACCGCGCGGCGGCCCTCGGCGCGGTCGCGGCGTGCCTCGAGCGCTCCCCCGTCGCGAGCGTGTGTCTCGGCACGCGCTACGAGCTGCGGGCCGCCGCGGGC
>CAZHGG010000289.1:0-7295 GCA_964531755.1 uncultured Polyangiaceae bacterium | reverse complement strand
CGCGTAGGCGCAGAGCGCGTGCTCGATCGTCGCGGTCGACGTGGCGACCTGGGGGGACGAAGGCACGCCGGCGGCGTGCTGCGCCAAGGCGGCGCCGTGGTTGCGGACATTCGCAGGGCTCTCGGGCATTTCGGCGCTAAGCTAAGCCGGCGGCCGCGAATGGGGAACGCGATTCTTCGATTTTCGCGGTCGGACCAGGCCGGCGCGGTCAAACTCCCGCGACGGGGCTGGGATCGAGGGGGCGCGCCGCGCGGCGCTCACGACCCGTGTAGGCCGCGCGCGGGCTCGGCGCCGGCTTGGCGCGCCCGCGGCGATCGGTGAGCGCGGCCGCGAGCTTCGCGAGGAGGCCCTCGAGCTCGCGGGGCGCGGGGGCCTCGGGCGCGAACCGCAGCACCTTCTCGTCGGTGCTGCGCCCCGGCACGGCGGTGCGCGGCCCGAGCGCGGCCTCGGAGGCCCCTTCGAGCGCCATGTGCGCGGGGCTGCCGTCGAACACGCGCACGAGCACCTCGGCGGCGGGCAGGAACCCCGTGAGGGTCTTCGACTCCACCACGCCCACCTCGAGCCCCCTCACGCCGGGCATGGCGCGCCGCGGGAGCGCCCGGAGGCGCGCCTCGTCGCACCGCTCTGCGCCCATGGGCACCCGCCCGTACAGCTTCGCGCGGAGGTCCTTGCGCGCGGCGAGGCGGCGCGCGAGCGGCGCGAGCAGCGCGACCCCGCGCGCCACGCTCCCCGAGGGGAGCTGGCCCACGACCCCCGAGAAGAAGAGCGGCGCGAGCGCCAAGGACGCGAGCGGCGCGAGCACGCGCAGTCCGGGATACAGCGCCTCGCCGAGCGCACCGAGCCCCACCGCCAGCGCGAAGATGGCCAACAGCACGGCGAGGCCTCGACCGCTCGTGGCGTCGAGCCACGACGAGGAGCGCGCGAGGGTCGCCTCGCGCTCGCCGCGCTCGCCGCGCTCGTCGAGCGGCCGCCACTCCCCGGGCCCGCGCACGCGCAGGCCAAGTCTGCGCGGGCGGAGCTCGACGGCGAGCAGCATGGCGACCAGAAGGCACGCGGTGCCGGCGAGGGGCGAGAGCAGCACAGCGACCGAGAGACCGCCGGCGAACGACAGGGCGAACAGGGGTGGGCGGACGGACGCGGGCAGTGGGAGCAGCGGCCGCGGTGACAGCCCCGCGCGCGCCACCTCGCGCCGGAAGGCGCGCTGCTTGCGACCGAACAGCGCTCCGAGCGCGAGCCCCGTGATCAAGGCGAGCACGGTGAGCGCCGCGCCGCGCCGCCTGTCACGGGGGGCCACGGCGCGCGGCGGCGCCTCGCGGGCGTCGTTCGCGCGGACGCCGAAGGCCTTCGCGTCTGCCCGCACCCCCCATGTGAGAGTCTCGCCCCGCGAGACGTGCGCCCGCACGAGCTCGAGCTCGTCTTGCGCCGTCGCGCGGCGCAGGGTCACCAGCGTGGTGTCCTCGGCCTCGGCGCCGTCACCGAGCAGCACGCGGGGCTCGGTCGGCCCCGAGGGCAGGCGGAACACGGCGCGCGCGGCGTCGCGCCCCTCGAGCGACGGCGGCAAGGCGAAGGAGGCCTTCACGAGGGCGCCGTCCTTCACGAGGTGCTTCGTCTTCCAGCCGTCCACGTCGTAGGCGACCACGAACGCGTAGGTGCCGCGCTTCAGGCCCTTGGGGTCGTCGACGCTCACGCGCACCACCTGGGTGGTCGCGTCGATCACGCCGTCCCGCGCGACGTCCTTCGCGGCCTTGGCGGAGATCCCCTCGGCGTGCGCCGCGAGGTGCGCCCCGTCCTCGCCGACGACCGAGACGTCGGGGGCGATGGAGGCCTCGAGGTCGATCGACGGCAGGTCGAACGCGTGGAGCTGGCCGGCGACCACCCGATAGCGGATGTGGTGCTCGACGTGGACGCGGCCGTCTTTCGCGAAGGTGGCGATGAGATCGTTGCCGGTCTGGTGCCACTCCTGCCACCCGCCGCCGCCGCCGCGGGCGTGCGAGGTGGGCGAGAGCGAGACCAGCGCGGCGAGGGCGAGCAGGCCCACCGAGGCGGGCGCGAGGCGGCGAGCGGGCATCACGCCCTTGGGCATACCTAGTGTGGGACAAGGTGGGCAAGTTCGTGACTCGCCGAGGGTTTCGGGTCGCGACGACACGCCCGCCGAGTGTCGCCTCGTTCACACGCTCGCGCCTAGACTATGCGCGCGGAGGGTGTGAGGGTGTGTCCGAGCGGCACGACGCTTGCGTCCGCCGCTCGCCGCGCGCTCACTCGCGACCATCCACACACCCACACCACTCGCGTCTCCGCCTGCAAGGACCCCCAATGCGCCCTCGCCTCCCTCGCCTGCCCGCGTCCCTCGCCGCGGTCGCCTCGGTCGCTTCGCTCTCGCTCGCGTCGCTCGCCCTCGCGGGCTGCGGAAACACCCCGCCCTCCGTCGACGCCTTCACCGTGACGGCTCCGGTCAAGGGCGCCGACGGGAACTACTCGATGACCGCGACCCTCACCGTGAGCGACGCCGACCAGGACAAGATCCCCCGCGTGGAGCTCTCGGCCACGGGACCGGCGGCCGTGCCCACTCAGTCGCTGACGATCCCCGGCGGCGCCGCGGGCACGTACCCCATCAAGCTGACCCTCGCGGGCAACGCGCCGGCCGGCACCTACACGCTCTCCGCCGTGGCGTACGACGAGCCGGGCGGCGCGAGCGCGGCGAAGACCGCGACGTTCACCCTGCCCTAGCCCTCGCGCCCGCGCCCCGACCAGGCTATGGCGGCGCCATGAGCGACAAAGAGCCACGGTGGCAAGTGGGGCACGCCCTCCGCAGGCGCGTCATGGGCGACGAGCACGTGGCGCGCGCGGAGGCAGCGACCACCGCGTTCGACGCGCCCCTCCAAGACCTGCTCACGCGGCACGCGTGGGGCGACGTGTGGGCCCGCGATGGGCTCGACCCGAAGACGCGGAGCCTCGTCACGGTGGCGATGCTCGTGGCGCTGGGGAAGCCCACGGAGCTCGCGGGGCACGTGCGGGGCGCGCTGAACAACGGCGCCTCCGCCGTGGAGCTGCGGGAGGTGCTGCTGCACGCGGCGGTCTACTGCGGCGTCCCGGCCGCTGCGGAGGCCTTCCGCGCCGCCGCCAAGCACGTGCCGCTCGACGCCGAGGGCGGCCTCGGCTGAGCGCGGCCTTCAGAGCTCGATCTGCGTGCCCAGCTCGACCACCCGGTTGGGCGGGATGCGGAAGAAGAGGTTCGCGGGGCGCGCGTTGCGGCTCATGAAGGTGAAGAGCGCCTTGCGCCACTTCGCCATGCCGCCCCGGTGGGTGATGAGCAGCGTCTCGCGGCCGAGGAAGAAGCTGGTGTCGGTCTCGCGGGTCTCGAGCCCACGATCGGCGCACAGGTCCATGAGCTCGAGGACGTTCGGGGTCTGCATGTACCCGTACGCCGCCTGCACCTGATAGAAGCCCTGCCCTCGGTCCACGAGGGCCGCGATGCGCTCCTCGGGCGGCACCTCGGGCACGTCCTGCGTGGCGATCGAGAGCAGCAGCACTTGCTCGTGGAGCATCTTGTTGTGCTTGAAGTGGTGGAGGAGCACCGGCGGCGCGCCGGTGGCGTTCGAGGTCATGAACACCGCGGTGCCCTGCGCGCGGTGCGGCTTCGTCTCCGCGAGATCGGCCAGGAACACGTCGAGCGGCAGCGTCTGCGCGAGGAAGCTCTGGGCGAGGAGCTTGCGCCCCTGCCTCCACGTCGTCATCACCGTGAACACGACCGCGCCGATCGCGAGGGGCACCCAGCCGCCGCTGGCGAGCTTGTGGAGGTTGGCCGAGAAGAACGAGAGATCCACGGCGAGGAAGAGGCTGACGAGCGCCGCGGCGGGCAGCAGGCGCCACCCCCACCGCCGCCGCGCGACGTTGAAGAACAGCACCGAGGTGATGCTCATCGTGCCCGTGACGGCGATGCCGTAGGCGGCCGCGAGCTTGGACGACGAGCCGAAGCCCACGACCAGCGCGACGCAAGCGAGGAGCAGGCCCCAGTTCACCTCGGGCACGTAGATCTGTCCCTCGCTCGAGTCGGACGTGTGCACGATCGTGAGGCGCGGGGCGAAGCCGAGCTGGATCGCCGCGCGCGCGAGGGAGAACGAGCCGGAGATGAGCGCCTGCGAGGCGATGACGGCGGCGCAAGTCGCGATCGCCGTCAGCGGGTAGCGGAGCCACCCGTCCACGAGGCCGAAGAACGGGTGACCCACGCCGCCGTTCTCGAGCAGGAACGCGCCCTGGCCCGCGTAATTGAGGAGCAGCGACGGGTACACGACGCCGTACCAGGCGATGCGGATGGGGCGCTTGCCGAAGTGGCCCATGTCCGCGTAGAGCGCCTCGCCACCGGTGATGCAGAGCACGACCGAGCCGAGGATGAGGAAGCCCTCGAGCCCGTTGGTCGCGAAGAACCGCACCGCGTGCGCGGGGTTCACGGCGGTGAGCACCTCCGGGCGCTTCACGATCCAACGCACGCCCAGCGTCGCGAGCGTGCCGAACCACACGAGCATCGCGGGGCCGAAGATGGCGCCGACGCCGGCGGTGCCGCGCTTCTGGATGAGGAACAGCGCGGCGATGATGCCGACCGAGATGTAGACGATGAACGGCGCGAACGCCTCGCGCTTCGCCGGATCGATGGCCTCGCCGAGCCCCTCCACCGCGCCGAGCACCGAGACCGCGGGCGTGATGATGCCCTCGCCGCTGAGCAGCGAGGCGCCGAAGAGGCCGAGGAGGACGAGCACGAGCCCGGAGGCCTTCTGCTCGAGCTTGCGCGGGTCGAGCAGGGCGAGCAACGCGAAGGTGCCCCCCTCGCCCTTGTTGTCCGCGCGCATGACGAACGTGAGGTACTTGACGACGATCACCGACGTCAGCGACCAGAAGAACAGTGACAAGATACCGAGCACATTCGCACGGTTGACCGTCATGCCGTGCGGCTGTCCGAAGCACTCGCGCATGGCGTAGAGCGGCGAGGTGCCGATGTCGCCGTACACGATGCCCAGGGCGGCCAGGCTCAGCTTCGCGACCGCCGAGCGGTCCTGGTTGGCGGGCGCGTGCGACATCGACCGACCCTACACGAGGTCAGCGGCCGGTGTCGCGCTCGGCGGCGCGGCCGATCAGCGGCGCATCATCGTGCTCACGGTCGCGCCGATGGCCTGCTTGGGCACGAAGATGGTCGTCACGAAGGCGCCGCCGAGGGCCTCGGGGGTCGGCGCCTCCGGCGCGCTCGTAGCGAAGGCGGTCGCGAACATGTCGGCGCTCGAGCTCGCCGCCGCGCGGTCGCCGCGATCGGCGATCTTCACGAGCGCGGCGAGGCGCGGCGTGACGAGGAAGCCCGAGCGCGACGCGGTGGCGAGCAGCTCCTTCGACTCGGGGCGCGTGCCGAGCGTGGGCGCGGTGGGCGTGCGCGCGGCGAGCATGCGACCGGCGACGAGCTTCGGATCGAGCCCGACGGCCACCCACGACGTACCGGGCGCGCTCGAGTCCGAGGGGGCGATGAAGATGTGCGCGACCACGGGCTTGGGCGCGAACGTCACCTTGCCCTTGTCATCGTGCCGCACCGGTCGAGGGATGCTGAGCTCGAGGTGGGTCGTCCCCGGCGGGAGCTTCACCCCCGCCGGCGCGCCGGCCGCGCGGAGCGTCGGGAGGGGCTGCTTCGACTTGTCCTTCGCGCTCTTGGCGCGCATGACCTTGAGGCCGAGCGTCGCCCAGTCCTTGATGACGAGGGCTACCTGGCTGGCGGGGCGCTCCAGGCGCAGGAGCGTGTAGCCCACGGCCTGGGTGGCGACCGCGGCCTTGTGCTCGGCGCGCTGCTTGTCGCTCGCGCTCGCCCCGTCCTTCGCGGCCGCCGCCGCCTTCAGCGCGTCGAGGTCGTAGCCGCGCCCGAACACCATGCCGCCCTGAAAGATGGGGAGCGTACGGTCGGCGAGGAGCGCGATGATCGCCTTCCGATCGGCGCCCGGCATCTCGCCCGCGAGCGTCTCGTCCAGGAACGCCGCGAACAGCTTGCGAGGGCGATCGTAGAGCGTGGGATCCCCCGGGCGCGTCCACGCGGCCATGTCGACGTCGGCGGGCAACCCGACGAGCGCCGGCGGCGGGGGCCCCACCTCCTTCGCGCCCGCGACGAGCATCTTGGTGAGGGTCGCTTGCTGCGTGCGGAAGGAGTAGCGCAGGCGCGCCTTCGCGCCCTCCGGCTTCGCGTCGATGTCGAGCGTCACGCGGTCGCTGTCGACGGCGAAGTCGGCCAGATCGCCGACCGCCGCCTCGATGATGTCGCGCGTGGCAGGGCCCATGTCCTTCTTGCCGTCGAGCATGCCCCCCGCGAGCGCGGGCAGCAGGCGCCGCACGCTCTCGAGCGAGTCGCGCACGGCGGCGAACCGCATCTCCACGTGGACGTCGCTGGGGCTCGGGGCGATGGAGAGCGTGCGCATCGCGTACGGGGCGAGCGACTCGATGGCGCCCTGGTCGCCGCACACGAGGCGCGCCGGCGCGGAGCCGGGCGTGGCCGCCATCACGCACACGCGCGGCTCGTCGGTCTCCTCCTTCGGCGGGGGCGCGAGGCCGTCGACCTTGATGACGCCGTTCGGCATGGGCGTCAGGGTGAACTTGGCGAGCTTCGCCTTCGCCTCGTCGAGCGACCGGAGCGGGACGGAGACCACGAACTGCGCGCTCGGCGCGCGCTTGTTGCCCGCGACGCGCACGGCGAAGTCAAAGGGCTTGTCCGCGTCGATGACGCTCGCCAGCTCGTCGCCGAGGACCGCCCCGAGCGCCTCCTTCGCGCCGGGGATTGGCATCCCGGTCCAGCTCGCGATGGCGGTCGCGGAGGCCTCGGCGTGGGCGACGCGCCCGAACGCGACGAGCCCCTGCGGCTCCGGCACGGGCGACACGTCCGGCGGGGGCGCGACGGCGATCTCCACCGGCTTCGGCTTCTCCGGCGGCGCGATCGGCGCGACCGGCGGCGGCGGGCCTCCGCACGCGATCAGCGCGACCGCCAAGCCACCGAGCGCGAGGCCCGGCGCCGAGATAGGAGACAAGGAGGACGCCCGGGCACGAACGAGGAGCTTTCTCATCGCCCCGGAGCGTACCCGAATCGCGCGCGGGCGCGGGCGCGATCGCGCGATCGCTCTCCTGCGCGGCCGGCGCGGGCTCGTTGGCCCTTTCGCGCGCGCCGGAGCCGTGGTTAACGGTGGGGCGGAATGTCGCAGCCGAAGCTGAACCCCGCGCAGGCGCGCGCCGTCGAGCACATGTCGGGGCCCATGCTCGTGCTCGCGGGCGCAGGCTCCGGC
>CAZHGG010000288.1:0-7296 GCA_964531755.1 uncultured Polyangiaceae bacterium | reverse complement strand
ATGCACGAGATCACCCCCACGGGGAGCCGGCTCGTGGGGGAGGGGTTCGTGTAGCGTGCCTGAGTTCGCCGGGATCCCCGCGTCCTCGCGCAGAAGCCTCTGGAGGCTATCGCGCCGATGTGAAGCCCCGCGCCCCACGCGCGTTGAGTCCCCGAGAGCCGAAGAATCCATTGAGTAACTGACAGGAATGGATAGCGCGTACCGTCCGCGCGTGAGCCCGATGAAACCGCACCTACCAGCGCAAACTCCCACAGGTAGCCCACTGGCAGAACGACCTTGACGCCACGCGCCGGGTTCAGCCACCCTCCGTGTGCGGAAGCTCGCGAAGGAGACCATGATGCGCTGTTCAACGTGCCGAGCGCCAGACCTGTGGCAGATCGCGTGGTCCGACGAGCCAAAGCCCTACGCGCGATCGCTGAAGGGTGCGATCGGGACGCCCCGCGCAGGCGCCTGGATCGGCAGGGGGGCTCCCGGCTTTCCGGAAGATCTGGCAGCTGTCGGATCTGGCCCCTACTGCTTTGGGTGTGCCGCTTTCCGCCCCGACGAGATGCCCCGTCTCGGTCCCCTACTCGCGGAGCAGCCTACGGGGCACGCGCTGACGGCGCCGGTCGTCAAGCCGCAGCAGCCAGCCGCCGCACTTCACCCGTTCCGCCTCGACCACACGATCGCGCTACTCGAGAGGGCCGCCGAGAAGCGCGTCAGACCGCCACATGTGGTTCAGACCCCCCGGCCCGCCCGCACCATGCCGACAAATGCGCTGAAGCGCCTTCGGCGCGAGGTCGGTGCCCTCCTAACGCGCGACCTCTATACGCACCAGCACCGCGCCATCGACCTCGGGCTTCGAGGGCAGAATGTGGTCATCGCCACGGCAACCGCGTCCGGGAAGTCCCGCTGCTATCAGACGCTCACGGCCCAGTGCCTCGCAGAGAGCGGCGATGCAACCGTTCTCTATCTGGCGCCGCTGAACGCTCTCATCGTAGACCAACTCGACGCGTTTGACCGCTTCTTTCGCGGGGGTGAAGAGCCCGCTTCGAGCGCCAACGGCCAGCTCGAAACCTACCTCCGCACAGTGAGCCTAGGTGAGAAGGAGATCCCGATCGCCCGCTACGATGGGGCGGTGCCCTCCGAGGCGCACGGAGTAAGAGTACGGGCGGCGATTCGAGAGGCGCAACCTCGACTCTTGCTGACCAACCCAGAAATGCTCGTGCAAGCCCTCCTTCCCAACGCGAGCCGGAGCAAGGGCCCTGACGTCCCGTCCAAGGGCTCGTCCGACGCGTGGGCTGGCTTCTTCCGAGGCCTACGGCTCATCATTGTGGACGAGCTTCACGCGTTTCGCGGCGTCTTCGGGGCTCACCTCGCGAACGTGCTCCGGAGAGTCCGGCGCATGGCAGACCTCACGCAAGGACATTCGGAGCGCATTCGATACTTCGCCTCGAGCGCGACGATTCGCGATCCGGCTGCGACGGCGCAGCGAATCCTAGGGGTTCCGATGGCCGTCGTTGACGAGACCATGAACGGAGCCCCACGCCATCGCCGGGTGCTCGTGCCCATCTCGAGCGATGGGGAGGCGGTCGAAGCGTTCGCCGCGCGCTTGCTGCCTGCGATCGCCTTCGACGGGGGCGCCCGGACCATCGTGTTCCGCGACCACATCGCGTCGCTGTTTCGCATCAAGAAGCGGATGGCGCATGGCGGGCACGCCGCCCAAATTGATGTGTACGCCGCTACGCGACCGAGCGACGAGAGGCTCGACCGACTGCGCGCGCTGCGAGCCGGCGGTGTCAATTGCCTCCTCACGACATCGGCCCTCGAACTCGGCATTGACGTGGGCGATCTCAACGCCTCCGTTCTTCTTAGCTATCCAGGCTCGATCGCTAAAACGTGGCAGATGTTCGGTCGAGCGGGGCGTGCGGGCGATGGTCTTCTCGCGTTCGTTGCGGGCTCGGGCTACCTCGACCAGTACTGGCTCGAACACATCGACGAACTGGTGGGCGACCGCGCGGAACCTGAGGAGATCATCGTCAACCCCGACAACCCGTTCGTCGTCGAGCAGCATGTCCGGGGAGCGGCCCTTGACCACGTCCTCGACCCGGTTCGCGATCGGGCCTACTTCGAGGCGAAAGTGTTCGACGAAGCTCTGGAGAACTTGAAGGCTGACCCGGACGCAGGGATTCGCGAAACCGATGACGAGGTCTGGGTACTCCGTCGCGGGGCTGAGAAGGCGGCGCACACGATCTCTCTCAGGAGCCTTGGGCAGTACAAGGTCCCCGCCTACGTTGACGCCCGCGACGGCAGGCTGTTGCGCGAGGAGCCGAGCGACAGGGCCCCGCGTCACCTCTTCCGCGGTTCAGTCTTTCTTTGGGACGACAGCTACTACGAGAGCCGCGAACTACATGTTCCTATCGGCAAGGCGGGAAAGCACAAAAGCCAAGCGGGCGAGGATAGTGCTTACGCCATCGTAACGCGTGTCTCGACCCCGAAATATGTGACCGTCGCGAGCGTTCGCGAGGAGACGCGGGAGCTAACCACCCTGGACGGCGGAGAGGACCAGTATGCGCGGTGGGGTGGGGTGGAGGTCCGCGCGAATGTCGACGGGTACTACAAGCGTTTCGACGAGGTCGAGGAGTTGGAGGGAACCGACGCAAAAGACAGATCTGCCAAGAAGACCGCGTATGTGCCATTTCAGGTTGGGACCGCTCCCCCCGAGAACGTCTATCGCACACAGGGCATGTGGTTCGATCTTCCTTCGGACGTGACGGAGGCGGTCCCGGACGGCGTGTTGCCCGGAGCGTTGAGGACGGTCGGCGAGGCGATCATCCGCGCGGCGCCGCTCCTTCGGTTCGTGAGCCCCGGCGATCTGTCGGCGTCGATCGCGTGGCCGGAAAAGCTCAAGCACGACCAAGCCGGCGTGTTCGTCGGCCCTCACGCCACCCCGATCCGACTCCACATCAACGAGACCGTGCTCGGAGGTGCCGGACTCGCCAAGCGACTCCACGAGGAGCGCGTGGAGCTCCTGAAACGCGCCAAGGCGCTCCTACGCGAGTGTCCACGTTGCAGCGCACGTAGGGCGCGCTCGAACGGGTGCCCACGGTGCGTTGCGTTCCCGAACGATGGCCAAAATCGAATGGCAGCGCTGCTGGTGTTCGACGCGTGGGAGGCATGGCGGACGAAACGTCCGCCGCTGACGGGAACAACTCGTGGGACCCGCGGGCCCGTCCAGCCGATGGGCGCGGGCCCGTCCACGGCGCAGGTTCTTCGAGAGCTTGGAGTGCGCGCGTCGGAGCTCGGCAATCCCGTTGGAAGCGGCGGCATGGGCGAGGTGTGGCGAGGCGAGCGCGACGGAGAGGACGTCGCAATCAAGATCGTGCGTTCCGGGAAGGCGACCCCGACAGCCCTTCAGGCGCTGCGCAACGAAGCGTCGATCCTTGAGAGCATTTCCCATCCACACATTGTGCGACTTCGCAGGGTCCACCCGTTCAAGGGCTCTCTCGCGCTGGAGCTCGACTGGGCGGGTGATGGCGATCTCGGGGAGTGGGTATTAAACGAACGATCGAAGGCAGAGCGCCTTGATGTGCTCCGCAAGATCGTAAGCGCCACCGCACATCTGCATCGAAAGGGAGTGGTTCATCGAGACCTCAAAGATGCGAACATTCTGTTTCGCAGCGGAGAGCCCTTGGTGGCTGACTTTGGGATCTCGCGAGCCCCAAAACATGAAACTGCTGGCTTCGGAACCCTCGGATGGGCGGCGCCGGAGCAACTGACTGCGCGAACCGTCGCGAAGACGATGGACGTGTGGGCGCTCGGGAAGCTTATCGAGTTCCTGTTCACCCGAAGCGTGGATGCCGTTAACGCAGACGACAGCACGTTTCCGCCCGAAATTCCCCGCGACCTTCAACCGGTGCTTGCCCGGTGTGTCGCCGGAGCCCCGAAGGCCCGCTTTCAGGACGCGAGCGAGCTACTCGCCGCCCTACCGAAGACGCGCTCGATGAGGCGAGGCTAAGAGTAATGGCTGAGGTCAAGAGCATGGGGCCATATATGACCGAAGGGGAGCGCCGTTTCGCCCGATCCCTGAAGCGCCGTCTTCCGCGAGATGCTGTCGTGCTGACGAACGTATACCTCCCAAAACAAGGAGCCATTCTGGAGGTCGACGCCATCGTTATCGCTCCGATGGGAGTGTGGGCTGTAGAGATCAAGGATTGGACGGGAACGGTCGAATTCCGCCGGGGATGCTGCATCCATCGTGACCGACAGGTGAGTGACCCCCGCGCCTCGATCGACATGAAAGCGCGCCGGCTCCGTGGCATTCTCGCTGACGCGAGGATGGATCATCCGATCAACTCGCTCGTGGTGATCGGTAGCAAGAACGTTTCGTTGACCGGTCGGCTCGATGAGTCGGTCCACGTGAGGCCTCTGGATGAGGCCGTCGATGCGCTCTCGAAGGGGCAACCTCGCACGTGGACCGGGCCCACACTGGAGGCGCAGCAGATCCGTCGGATCGCTCAGTGTCTGGACGAACGACGATCCCTCGAGCATCGCCCACAGGTGGGCCAGTACCTTCGCGGGGAGGCGATCAAGTCGGGCGGGCCCTACCAGGAATACTGGGGAGTCGACGCGAACGAACCCGACCGAATGGTACGTCTCAAACGGAGTCCGCTCGACCCGCTGGCGGACCAGAAGGAGCGCGCCGAGTTGATGACCTTGGCTCAGCGGCATGCTGCCGCGCTCAACAAGCTCCAGTCGCTCCACAACCGTGCGTTGCCGATTCTCTATGCCACGTTCGAAGACGAGGATGACGACGGAGCAATGTGGACCGCCTACGAGGCCGTTGACGGCTTGACGCTGATGGAGGCCTTAATCCCTCTGAAGGAGAAGCTTCTCGTACTCTCCCAAGTTGCTGAAACGCTCGAGCGGTGCCACACGAAGAACGTACTTCATCGCGCGCTCTCGCCGAATTGCCTCGTCCTCCCGCCGGGCGAGCGGATTGCCCGGATCCTTCACTTCGATTTCGCCCGCGTTCAGGGCAAGGCGACGGTTGCTGTCGGAAAGGGGAAGGTCGAGCTGCAGAAGAACCCCCACGTGGCACCCGAAGTGCGACGGGACCCGACGGCTGCAACACCTGCCTCCGACGTGTGGTCGCTGGGGAGGACCGCCGGGGAGAGCTTGGTAGGGCGAGGGTTTTCCGAGCTTGAGAGCGCGGATCTCGAGCGTGCAGTGAGGAAGTTGCGCCCCCCGGAAGTGCCGGCGCTCCTCGCCAAGATGATGGATCGCAACCCAAAGCTACGCCCGACGATGACTCATGTCGCGGACTTGTTGAAGAAGGCAGCACGATGAGTCGCGAGCTGACCGAGGTGGAGGAGTCCGGCGATCCGCGGCTCGTCTCATTGGAGCGTGAGCTCGCGAAAGCGATCAAGCGCTTCAAGTGCTTCCGCTCGATCGAGCAGGCACGAATCGCACGGACGTTCCTAGACGGTGAGCCGCTCGATGTGCTTGGCATCCTTCCGACCGGCATGGGCAAGAGTCTCTGCTACCTACTTCCAACGTACCTATGGGCTCGCGAGAACGGGGGACGTGCGCTTACCGTCGTTGTTTCTCCTTTGCTCGCCCTGATGCAGGATCAGACGGATCAGGCTGACCGACACAGCCAGGAACTCGGCGCGCTGAAGCTCACGGCTGCGCAGCTTAACTCCAACGTCACGATGGAGGAGAGGCGAGCGGTGCGCCGCGCCATACGCAACGACGAGGTTAACCTACTCTTCCTGAGCCCCGAGGTGCTCGTTCAGCCGTGGACGTACGAAATGCTCGCTGATGCCGCCCGGAATGGGACGCTTCGGGGCCTCGTCGTGGACGAGGCACATATGATCGTCGAGTGGGGTGATGAATTTCGCCCGGATTTCAAGCGAATCGGCCCCGTCCGTCGGTGGCTCAAAGAGGCGTCCAGCCACGCTTCGCCGCTTCGCACACTCATTCTCACGGCGACGCTCCCACCCGAGGATCGGCCTGCAGTGCAACGCGCGATGGGGATTGACGATGACTTTGTAACCATCGAACATCCCGACATCCGGCAGGAGCACTACCTCCGCGTTCGTCGTTTCAACAGCCACGAGGACAAGCTTCGACAGGTCGTCTTGGACGTCCGACGGTTGCGGCGGATGGGTGCCGGCATCGTTTACTGCGCGCAGCGTGAGCACACCGAGGAGGTCTGCGCGCTGCTCGAACGACGTCGTTTGGGTCCCGCTCGTTACTTTCACGGGAAGACACCAACAGACGATCGCAAAGAGATTCTTCGTGAGTTTCGGGGGAACCAGGTTCGTGTCATCGTCGCGACAAACGCCTTCGGATTGGGCGTGGATAAGCCGGACGTCCGGTGGATCCTACACTTCTCTATGCCCGACTCTATCGACAGATATTATCAGGAGATCGGAAGGGCGGGGCGCGACGGCGAGCGTTGCGAGGCGGTCCTTTACTACGCACCAGTCGACAAGGGCGGGGCGAAGAAGAACGCACTAAAGCGTCTGACGATAGACAAGTTTCATTCGCGACTACGCTCTATGCGAAGAGGCGCGGTCACGCTCAGCCGTTCTCGCGGCTCGGCGATGAAGCTCCTCGAAGAAGAGACGGTCCCCGACTATGCGGACGCGGACGCCGCTGACGGCAGAAGTGTCCGACTTCATCGCACCTGGAACTATGCAACGTTGGTGGCCGCCCACGAGCTCGGGTGGATTCGACTCCTTCCCGATGTGGTCAGCGAGGTAACTTGCGCATTGAGTCCACGTCGGACCGCTCCGCCTGCGGACTTTCCTCTGCTGCACAAGACGGGCCTGTTACGCGGGCTGCGGGTCGGCCGCACGACGACTCTCCGCCTTGGCGACGCCGCGCGTGACCACAGCCTCGACGTGCGTGATCTGCAACGAGAGTTGTTCGATCTCGTCCTGAACGGGGTGGTGAAGTTTGAGGGAGACGGTCCGCTGTGGAACACGCGCGTCCTTGTGGAGGACCTTACCCAGCGCAACACCACCCGTCTCGAAGAGGCCGACCTCGCGCGACTCGAGAAGCAGCGTGCAGGAACGCGTCAGGTGGACCTCATGGCCGAATACGCCCGCGCCCGCGCCCGCCCATGTCGCCGCAAGTTCTTCTACGACGCCTTCGGCTATGGCGCTCTCTTCCCCCGCGCCGGTTGCGGGAGCTGTGACGTCTGCGATGGAACCGCGACCGCGTGAACCGGCTTTGAGGTCGCTCGGCGCCCTCCCCCGCTTCCCCGCGCCCTCTCGCCCCGATGGTGCGATACTCCCCCTCCACCCA
>CAZHGG010000287.1:0-7311 GCA_964531755.1 uncultured Polyangiaceae bacterium | reverse complement strand
AGGCGCGCGGCGTTGTCCCAGAAGATCTTCCGCCGCAGCTCGCGGCGCGCGTCGGTCGCGATGAGCACCCGCGCGATAGGCAACGCCGCCGAGTAAAAGGGCCAGTCCGAGCCCAGGAGGATGCGGTCGGGATCGCCGCGCTCCACCAGGGTGCGCACGCCGGCGAGCCCCTGGCTCGAGATCTCCAGGTACACGTTGGGGTATTTGCGACAGAGCTCCATGGCCGCCTCGAGCTGGAGCGCGCCGGCGTGCCCGAGCACGAACGTGGTGGCGGGGTTCTCCGCGATGGGGCGCTCGTAGTGCCGCACCTGCGTGAGGTACCGGCCGAGCGCCGGCTCGATGCCCACCGGGCCGCAGTGCCACAGCACCGGGAGCTTCGCGTCGGCGCAGAGCCGATAGAGCTTCATGGCCCGCGGGTCGGCGGGGTGCACGAGCTGCACGTTCGGGTGCACCTTCACGCCGCGCGCGCCGCGGCGCACCTGCGCGGCGAGCTTGCCCTCGAGGTCGGCCGAGTAGGGGTGGACCGACCCGAAGGAGAGCAGCGTGCCGCGGGTCTTCTCCTGCGCGTCGAGCGCGTACGTGGCGTTCTGGCTGATGAGCGGGAAATCGATGGGCAAGAGCACCGAGTGGCTGATGCCGAGCTCCGCCATCTCGCCGGTCAAGTTGGGTATCGTGTGGGTGCGGCGCATTCCCCCCGCGGTGAAGCTCCCGGCGGTGAGGTCCTTCTTCATGTTGGCGAGATCGCCCGCGGTGAAGTTCCGATTCGAATAGGGCACGAGGTCGACCGGGCAGCACGACGGCAGGTAGTGCTCGGTGCGGTCCCATTTCTTGTCGAGGTCGAGCGCCATCGGCCGCAGGTAGGCCAGGGCCACGTGCGTGTGCACGTCGATGATGGGGCCGAGCGAGCTGTCGCTCAGCACGACGCGGTCCTCGTGCGCAGAGAACCACGGGAGCCGCCCGAGGTCGGCGAGGTTGCGGAAGTGGGTCGGGTGCATCGGGAGGACGGCGCCGCTCAGTTGTCGCGCACGGCGGAGGCGGGAGGGGCCGGGGGGATGTCCTTGGGCGCCTCCGCGGCGGGCACCGTGCGGATCGTGGCGGTGCCTCGCCCGGAGGACAGCCGCTGGCTGCCGAACACGATCTCCGAGCCCGTCACCGTGCCCGTGGAGCGCACCGTGCCGTTCGGCTCCTTCTTGAACGCCGCCGTGAGGATGAGCCCGTTGACCTGCACCTCGGGCTTCTCCACGACGAGGTTCGCCGGCGCGCTCACGAAGGCCGCGGTGGTCTCGTCTTGGTCCTCCGCGCAGCCCGTGATGGTGACGGTGTAGCCCGTCGGCCGCGTGAAGTTGGGGATGAAGTCGGGGTACTCATCCACCGTGCCCGCCTTGAGCGACGGGGGCACGCAGTCGGGCGCCGGCAACAGGCGGCACACGGTCTCCGCGCTGCAGGCTTGTGGGCACTTCTGGCCGGGCTTTCGGTCGGCGTTGGTGAACTGCGCGCGGACGATGCCCGTCGCCGGATCGACGACCAGGTCGCCCCAGAGCTGGATCTGCACGGGCACCGGCTCTTGGATGTCGAGCAGCGCGAAGTAGGTGCCGCTCTGCATCACCTTCGTGGGCCGCGCCGCGGAGCAGCGGAAGTCGTAGGAGAACAGGATGCGCCGCCGCGCCGTCGTGGCGCGGCCCTCCGCGCGCGACGTGAGCCCCGGCTCGACGAGCAGCGCGAGCTTCTGCCCAACGGGGAAGGGCGCGGTGGGGCGGATGACGAGGCCCGCGTCGTCGCCGAGGACCTCCGCCGTGCCGCCTAGCACCTCGACGCCCGCGGCCTCCGACGGGTTCTGCGTGTACGAGAACAGCGGCTTGAGCTCGGCCTCCGGGTTGCCCTGCTCGTCGAGCAGGTTGCCCTCGAGGTCGGTCTCGAGGGGGACCACCTTGATGTTGAGGGTGTCCTTGCGGATCGACTTCGAGAACTCGAGGACGAGCGGGGCCTTCGTGTCGGTCAGGACGCCGTCCTTCGCGCCGCGGATGGTCACCTCGGGCGGCGCCACGAACGTCTCGCAGCCGACGCTGCCCGTGGCCAGGACGAGCGCGGGCGAGGCGAGCGCCAGGAGCGCGGCGACGAGGCGTACGCGGGGGAAGCTTCGGGCGCTGGAGGTGCGGCGCGGGCTCATGGCGTGGCTCTTTCGGGTGTTCATGGGAATCAGAAGAAGACCGTGGTGCGCCCCTGGAGGAGCACGGAGCGCGCGGCGTACCCGTCGACGTCCTTGAAGGCGTCGCCCGGGAAGCAGACGGCCCCCTCGAGGTCGAGCGCGAAGTGGTCGTACATCTTGTACTGCACGCGCCCCGCGAGCTCGGTGCCGTAGAACGAGCCGGGCTTGCCGCCCGCGAAGTTCTGGAGATCGTCGTCGATCTTCACGCCGTCGCGGCGCTGCTGCGAGAAGATGGGGTCGATGACGGGCGCCGGCGCCCAGGCCACGAGCACGCCGCCGCGGATGAGCAGGTTGTCCACGGGCCGCACGTCGACCTGCGGGAAGATCGCGAACGCGTTCGTGAACGCGCCGTTCGTGGCGACCGACTCGACGGGGATGGTGGGCGCCTTCAGCGACTTCAAGAGCTCTGTCGCGGCGGCCGCCGTGCGGCCCGTCTGATAGGCCAGCAGGTGCTTGAACATGAGGAGCCCCACGTTCGAGTCGGGCGAGAAGTTCATCTGGGTGAGGGGAGTGCCCACCTGAGGATCCGAGTCGCCGGAGGCGTAGTCGGTCTCGAAATAGAGGCTGAACTTCGGGCGGTCGTAGCGCACGACGCCGCGCAGGCCCACCTGCCGCACGGCCTGGCTCGTGGCCGGGTCGTTCGAGATGACGCGCAGGGCCTCGGACACCTCGCGCGTCTTGCCGAGGATGCCCACGGCGTCGACGCCCGCGAACAGATCCGCGAACCGCGCGGTGACACGGCCGCCGATCGCGTTGATGCGGGTCTCGTTGCGCGAGTCCCACCGGTACGCGTGGAAGGCGCGGAACTCCACGTCGCGCAGCTCGCGGGTGACCTTCGGGGAGAGCCACCGGACGGCGGTCACCCACTGGTGCACGTCGTCTTGGAGGATCTGCGGGGAGTCGCCCACCACGCGGTCGTAGGCGAGGATGAGGAAGCCGCCCTTCGACTCGGTCTTGTCGCGCTCGGACTTGGGCTTGAAGGCCTCGAGCGGCTTGGTGGCGAAGAGGATGCGGTCGACCGAGTTGCCGCGGTTGGCGAACCCGAAGCGGTTCGCGCGGCCGTCGCCGTCGTTCAGGGCCACCGCGGCGCCGGCGGTGGTGGCCTGTCGCCCGACGCGGAAGAGGCCAATCGGCGTGGAGATGTCGCCGTACAGGCGACGAATGAAGAACGCGTCCGCCGGGCAGTTCGTGTACGAGTAGCTCTTCGGGTCGAAGGGGTTCCCCTCACGCAGGCCCATACACAGCCGCGCCGAGTTGACGTTCTTCGAGTTGATGTTCGCGCCGCTCGAAGACTCGGGCGGCCGCGCGAGGTCGCCGTTGTCTCCCCAGAGCACGCCGTCCAGCGCGTCGATCGACGTCGTGAGCTTGACCTTCTCTTGGTAGTCCACCGCGCCGTCCAGGCGGAGGCGGTGCTCGATCCAGGAGGCGTCACGCGGGGCCTCGTCCGTCAGCGCGAGCGGGCGGATCGTGAGCACGTTGGCGCGGTACTCCGCGCCGCCGCGGAAGCCCAGGTCGCCCAGCGCGAAGCGCGTGGGGGGCGCGGCGGGATCGTGGTCCGACCAGGGCTCCGGCGGGTTGGCGCGCGCGGGGCGGGGCGTGCCGAGCGTGACGAGCGCGAGGAGCGCCAGGGAGGTCGAGGCGAGGGGGACGAGGGACCGCACCTCTAGACGTTCCCACGAAATCGCGCGGGCGCGGCGTCTCATTTTCGTGCCGCGCGCCGAGGCGGTCAGCGCCCCGCGAGGCGCGCACGGACCTTCTCGAGCACGGGGACGTCGGCCGGCGGGAAGCGCGCGGAGGCGAGCATGGCGAGGTCGGCCCACGCGAAATCGGCCACGTCGCGCGCCTCCGGCTCCGGGCTCCCGGGCCGCCGCGTGGCGTCGAAGAAGAGCAGGAGCACGGCCTTCCCGGCTTCTTCGTACCGGTGGAAGGTGACCTCGACCACGTCGCCGATGTCGGCCTCGACGCCGAGCTCCTCGACGAGCTCGCGCCGCAGGGCCTCGCGCGGGTCCTCGCCAGGCTCGACCTTGCCCCCGGGGAACTCCCAGAGGTGCTCGAGGTGCGCGCCCTTCTTGCGCTGCGACACGAGCACCCGGCCCGCCTCGACGAGCACCGCGGCGGACACGAGCACCGTGGGGGAGGGGTGCGAGGCCTGCGAGGCCTGCGCGGCCTGCGCGGCCTGCGAGGGGGACATGCTCACGCGACGAAGGTAGGTGGCGCGCGCCGGCTCGTCCACCGCGCGCGGCGCGCGCCGCGCGGGCCGCCCGCTTCAGCGATTTCCAGCCCATTCCGCCCGCTTCTCGTCTAGCCTGCACGCGCCATGAATCCGCACACGTCCCCCGAGTCGCATCCCCACGACGCGCCGCGCCCGGCCCCGCTCCCGGTCCTTCAGGCCGCGAAATGGCCGCCCGACGACGACGCGCTCCCGTCCGGGCCACCGAGCGGCGCGAGCGGCGGCGGCTACGGCGGCGGCGACGACGGCAATTTCAAGAAGGGCGCCACGAAGCCGGCGATGATCGCCGTCGGCGCGCTGCTGGTCGCGGGCCTCGGCGCGGCGCTCTTCTTCGGCTTCCGCAGCGACGCGCAGAAGCCCACCGCGAAGGAGATCGCGGAGGACAAGAAGGCCATCGCGCTGCTCACGAAGGAGGAGCAGCTCCCGAAGTGGCGCGCGTGGGCCGCCCGCCAAGACGGCGCGAAGATGCAGGAGGAGGCCTTCGCGCAGCTCGCGTGGGCGAAGGACGCGGAGGGCCTGCCCCTCATCATCAAGGGGCTCTCGTCGGGCGACCACCGCGTCCGCGGCACGGCCGCCACGGCCCTCCTGGAGTACGGCTCGCCCGCCGCCGACTCGGCGAAGCCCGCGCTGCTCGCCGCGCTGAAGGAGGCCGACGCGAGCGACAAGCCGCAGATCGTGTGGGCGCTCGCGGCCCTGAAGGAGAGCTCGGCCTTCGACGAGGTGCTCGGCGAGTACCGCCAGGGTCACCTCGCCAAGGTGCAGCGCCTCGACCAGAACCCCGCCTTCGACCCCGACGTCCTCGCGGCCATGGTGAGCCTCGACAAGCTCGCGTCGCTCAACAAAGACCCGAGCGAGAGCGTGCGGCAGCTCGTCGCCACGGTGCTGTCGCGCACCGGCGACGCGAAGTGGCTGCCGCAGCTCACCGAGCTCGTCACCGACAAGAGCGTCGACGTGGCGCGCGAGGCGGCCGTGGGCCTCGGCAAGATCGCCAACGAGTCGTCCATGACGCCGCTGCTCGCCGCGCTGAAGAACGCCGACAAGGACTCGCGCCCGCGCTTCCTCGAGGCGCTCCGCGACGGCGTGGGGGCCAAGGGCCTCGTGCTCGCCCTCCAGAGCGTCCAGAAGGACGTGACCACGGTGAAGGGGCAGGCCGATCGCGAGAAATTCCAGACCAAGCAGCTCTTCGACATGATGCGCGAGCTCGAGGACCCGCGCGCGGGCGACTCGCTGATGGCCTATCTGAAGAGCGAGCCCAAGCCGCACTGGAAGACCGAGGCCGCGCTCCGCATGGCGGAGATCGGCGATCTGCGCGCGGTGCCCACGCTCGCGTGGCGCCTCCGGCAGGACCCGCTCAAGCTCTACGACAAGGACAAGGACCCCGAGTACCGCCTCGACGACAACGAGCGCGTCGTCTCGGCGCGCATGCTGGCCGACCTCGCGGTCCTCTACCCGGACAAGCACGAGGAGATCCGCAAAGAGGCCTACGAGGCGGTGATGTTCTGGATCACCGACAAGCCCCAGCCGCACGCGAACGGCCTGCGCTTCGTGGCCGCGGTGGGCGCCACGGAGGCGATCCCCCAGATGAAGAAGTGGGCGGATCCGACCACGCCCTTCCCGAAGGAGGGGCAGCAGCAGATGCCCGAGTCGTGGGCCACCGCCCAGAGCGCGCTGCGCTACGCCGGGTGGATGAAGGCCGACTGGAACCTGCTCGAGAAGCAGTTCGGGCGCCGCCCGAAGGACACCGACGTGACGATGGAGGGGCTCCAGCAGGGCGGCCTCGCCGTGCTCGGCATGACCCTCCGCGCGCTCGGCGTCGGCGCGTCGCACGGCATGGCGCAGTGGGGCGATCCGAAGGCGTACCCGATCCTTGTAAAGTACATCGAAGACAAGCAGAACAACGAGCAGGCCCGCCTCGAGGCGTGCTTCTCGCTGGGCTGGGTCTCGACCGACGAGCAGATGAAGGAGGTCGTGGGGAAGGTGAAGTCCTTCTCGCAGGCCGACCCGAAGAGCCAGATGATCCGCGCCTGCTACCTGGAGACGCTCATCCGGCGTCCCGTGCCGCAGGCCACCGCCGGCCTCATGGATCTCATGCGGGCCGACGTCGATCTCGAGGTGCGCCACCAAGCGGCGCGCGCGATCGGCTTCGGCGGCCTCACCCCCGCGATGGCGAAGGAGCTCTTCGACAAGCTGAAGGACCCGAACACGCGCTCGGACGCGACGCTCGCGCTCTTGCTCGGCGGCGACGTCGACACCGTCAAGCGCGCGCTCGCCACGTACAACGACGCCGATCCGGCGGCGATGGAGGAGCTCAAGGTCACCTACAACCAGACCTTCGGCTACTGGTCGGATCGCAACTACGAGAACGGCGACGTGGCCCGCTGGATCGAGAACGCCAACGCGTGCGCTCGCGTGCGGGTGCGCGACGCGCTGCAAGACTGGCCCCGCCTCATCCTCTCGCGCGCCCTGCAGGGCATCGAGTACGACAGCGGCCCGCACTCCATGACGCGCGTGCAGCTCCGCGTGCGCCTCTTGAAGGACGCCCGCGGCGCCGACGAGAAGAAGCGCGCGCAGGCCATCGAGATCCTCAAGTTCATGAAGGAGAAGGGCGTGCTCATGGCGCTCAAGGGCGAGTCGGGCCCCCACGCGCCGCTCGCCGCGAAGGCGTTCTTCGAGGTCATGAACCCCAAGATCGTGAGCGAGAGCCTGCCGGACGCGCGCACCCCGCACGGCGCCCATGTGGTCCCGCCGCAGTGAGGCGGAGGTGAGCGGCGCCTCGACGCGACCGCGAGCCCTCGCGGCCGTCGCGCTCGCGGCGATCGCGCTGGCCGCCTGCGGCGCCGCCCCGGTGGCGGTCGAGCCGGCGCCGAGCGCGACC
>CAZHGG010000286.1:0-7366 GCA_964531755.1 uncultured Polyangiaceae bacterium | reverse complement strand
TCCGTTCGCCCACCGCGCCGCGGCCGCGGGCAAGCGCGCGAGCAGTGCCGACGCGGCAGGCGAGGCGAGCGAGCGCGAGCCGGTCGCCGCGCCGAGCGCGCAGGCGTAGCCAGGGAGCGAGTGCCCGGGCGGGGCACGCCGGCGGCGCACACGATAGGAATCGACGGGGGTGGGGCCGACGCGGGCCTCGCCCTCGTGGCGTTTGGTGGGCGTGGTGGGCGGTGGCGAGGCGGCCGTGCGTGCGCCGCTACGATCGGGTACGGCTCGGGCGAAGCGCCTGGGTCGCCGGGAGCCAGCGGCCCGTGGCGCTGTTCTTCGACGAGTTCGATGCCCTTGGAAAGCGCTCGCTCTTGCCAGCGGGACCTCCGGCAAGGACACTTAGCCCTCGATGGCCGACGAGGGCTCCCCGCTACTACGCTTGTGGGCGCGCCGTACCGCTGCCGGATCTCGAGGTCATGCCGCGCTTGCGCGAAGAGGCCGCCTCGCGAAAGATAGCGGTGGGACATGGAAGCGAACAAACTCGAGCACCTGACTCGCCTCGGTGAGGACATGCGCCGCGAGGCGCCGTGGGCGGCGCCGGCGCTGGCGACGCTCGAGCGCGACCGGTTCGTCGTCACGCGAATCAACAAGCACAAACGATTTGCCTGGTTCGTGTGGGCCGCGCCCCCGGCCGAAGTGCAAGAGGGGTTCGGGCTCGCTCCCGAGCTCCTGCTCGTGTTCGTGAACCAGGCCGTCCTGGCGATCGACCTTCATGCCGCCGCCGCCGAGGTGTTCCGCTCGGAGCTGCGTCTGGATGGCAACCTGATGGTCGTGAGCGATCGTGGCCATGGCCCCTTGCGCGAGCGGCTCGCTCGCATCGGCGGCCACGGCCAGCGGGTACCGTGGAGCGCCGCCGCGGATGGCACCTGGCCTCCGTTGAAGGACGTCCTGAAGCGGGAGCTGGCGACCTTCGACGCCTACGAGGAGCGCGATCCGGTGCGTGGTCGGCAGCTGATCGGCAGGGATCAGGAGGTGGCCGACCTCCGAACGCGGGTCGCGCGCGGCGACGCCGTCGGGCTCTTCGGCCTCCGGAAAATGGGGAAGACCTCGGTCGCCCGCGCGGTGACAGACGTGTTCGATCCCGCGAGCGCGATGACGGGCGACGGCCGCGCGGAACAAGGCGCGTGCCCCAACGTCGCGATCGTGCTCGACGCGGGCGTCCTCATCGAGCGCACTGTCCACGGACTCGCCGAAGAGCTCCTGCGCACCCTGGTCCGGCGCATGAGGGCCGCCAACGAGTCATGGGAGCGGCCGCGCGGCGAGGGGATGTCCGCGTGGAAGAGCGCGGTGGAGTACTTGCTCGACGACGGCCGCCACGTCTGCGTCGTCATCGACGAGTACGACCTCCTGTTCGAAGGCGAGAGCGGCGGCGGGGTCATCCCCAACCTAAACCAGTTCTTTCGGCTCATGCGCGGGTGGTCGCAGATGCACCAGGGCCGGGCCTCGCTCGTGCTCGTGGGGCGCGACGCCACGTTCCTCTCGAGCCCCGAGGTGGACGGAGTCACGAACGCGCTGCTCATGTGGTGCACCCCCATGTGGCTCGGGCCCCTAGGGAAGCACAAGGCGACGGAGCTGCTGCGCAAGTTAGGCCGACGGGTCGGCCTCGACGTGGGCGAGGAGACCGGTCGCCTCGCCTTCGAGTGGACTGGTGGCCACCCCTTGCTCCAGCGACAGTTCGGCTCGGAGTTGCGCGCGCAAGTCAGGGGCTCCAACCAGACATGGAAGGCACCGACGGACGGCGTCGCGCAGGCGGCGCTGGAGCCCTTCCGGGGCCGGCCGGCCGTCCTCGAGGTCCTCAAGGAGACCGTCGCCCTCCTCCGCAAGCGCTACCCGCACGCGCATACGCTGCTCGAGGCGCTCGCGCACGCCCGTGAAGCGCCGTCCGCGTCGGCCGCCGCCGGAGTCATGGACGGCGGCGCTCCGCGGGTGCTGATGGACTTCGGCGTCGTGAACGCCCACCTCGAGATCTCCAGGGCCTTGCAGTGGTACCTCGTCTCCCTCAGCCCCGCGGCGCCCGCGCGGCGCGCTGGCTGAGATGCAAGAAAACCCCTATCGGTGGGATCGCGACGATCCCGTCCATGTGGTCGCTCGGACGGCCTTCATCGACGACGTCAGCTCGTGTCTGCGCAGGGGGCTCGCTGTCAAGCTCGTGGGCGGGCGCGGCATGGGAAAAAGCGTCGCGCTTCGCCAGATCGAGCGCTCCTTCGCCGCCGAGCCGGAAACCCGGGTCGTCCTCGTCCCGGGGCCACCCGACGAGCCGACGATGCCCGCGGCGATAGCCGCCCTCGCCCGACAGCTGCGCCCCCTGCCCCCGTGAACAGCTCCCTCGACGTGCTGATGGAGACGCTGGAAGAACGCGGCGTTTCCCGCCTCATCGTCTTGCTCGATGAGCTCGACCAGTACGTGTTGCAGGACGGCAGCGGAGTGTTCGCCCGCGCATGGTTGAATCGCCTCGAGACCCTCCGCCGGAGCTGGACCGACAGGTTCAGCGTCTTGGTGGCGGGAGGGGTCGGCCTGCTGCATGTCTCCCACGTCTTGGGCTCCGGTCTTCTGAGCCGCGCCGAAGAGCGCATCATGCGGCCGTTCTCCGCGGCCGACCTCGAGGAGCTGTGTGCGCCGCTCCGGGACGAACGTGGAGCGCAGGTCGAGGGCGTCACGCTGGATGTGCTCCGTACGCTGACCGGGGGAAACCCGGCGCTCGCGACCTACGGTCTCGCGCAGATGTGGGGGGCCGATAGGGGCGCCTCGGACCTCGCGGAGGTGTATGCCAGGTTCCTGGAGGGGCACAACGACTTCCTGCGCGCCGTGCGAGATGGCGTGTCGCGCCGCGGTCTGGTTGGAGCCCCCGGGCGGGTCCTCGAGCTGCTGCGGGCGCGCTCCGGCGATGTCCCGCAGTCGGAGGTGCGCGACGCCTGCGCCGGTGACGACCCGCCCGTGGACGTCTCGCAGGCGCTCAAGGTCCTGATGGCCGCGGGCCTCGTGGACGTGCAGGGGCTCACCAGTGCGGATCCCGTCCGCGCGAGCCTGGTGTCCTCGGTCCTCAACGTCGCCCGCGAAGCGCGCCCGACGGGGGACTCGGTGGAGCAACTCGTGGCGACGGTCGGTCAGGTGCTCGGGCAGATTCACCGCTTTGGGCGTGATTTCCACGACAGCCGGGGCCTCCTGCAAGAGCAGGTCTTCAGCTCGATGCTCGCGGTGTGCCTCGCCGTCGTCGGCTGGCAGAAGCGGCAGAAGCTCAAGCCCGCCCGCGAGCCGCTTCAGGCCGCGGGGTATCCCGACCTCGTCGTCGACGTGCATGGCGGCGCGGGCCACGTGGTGATCGAGGCGAAGATATGGCCACGCAACGACTACGCGAAGATCCAGGAGCAGGTCGACGCCTACCGCGTGGAGGAGACGCGCCGGTGTGTCGCCGTGATGTTTGGAGATCGCGACGTCAGGGGCTGGGCCTCGGACTACGAGCGGGTCTGCCTTACCGGGCTGAAGTTCCGCACGCTCCCGCTGCCTCCCGATGTGGTCGGCCACTGGCGGGTGGAGGAGGGCGGCCCGATCGGAGCGGGCCGGGCGACAGACCACTTCCTCGTGCACGTCCCGAAGCGCCGATGAGGCTCCGCCACCCGTCACGCCTTGCCCTGCATTGCCCGCTTTGCCCTTCTTTCCAGCCTGCCACGCTCGCATCGCGCGCCGCTCATCGCGCCACTGCGTGCGCTCTCGCCGCGTTCCGCGCGCCGGCGCTCTCGCCTGGGTCCGCGCTGTCGGCCATGAACAGCGGCACCTGCGTGTCGGCGAGCCGGCGCTGATCGCCCGTGCCTGGTCGTCCACGAAGGTCATCGATTCCTCTCGCCGGCGACCGGCGCTCCTATCGGGATGAATCTCGCTCACGTCAGGTCGCTCACCCGGGTGCCCCATCATCCTGCGAGAAGCGGGTCTGGGGTCCCTTCATGCTGCGAAGGGGTGGCCCCACGACCTGCGAGCGGCACAGCTGCTCGTGCGTGGGGCCCGGCGTCACGCGGACCGAGCGTGGGTTGCGCGCGCCGTTGACCCGCGGCACGCTGCTCCGATGCGTCTGGTGCGGTCGTTTCGATGGTGCGCTTCGCGTGGGGTGCTCGCGACGGTGCTGGCGTCGCTCGCTGGCCTGTCGCACGCCGCGTGCTCAACACCTCCCGTGGAGGTCACCGACGCCGGTCAGACGCCGCTCGCCCCGGCGCCCGAGGCCGGCGCGCTCGCCTTCGCGGTTCCTGACTACGACGGTCCCTCCTGGACCGGCGCCGTGCCATACCCGGGCGTGTGGCGAGCCGTCTCGGGGCTCCCGGAGGGGTGCGGCGTGCGCCTGTCGGCGACGCCAGCGACGTCGGTCGCGTCCTTGCAGTGGCGGGCGTGCGCCTCCGGCGAGGACGGCTGCGACGAGGCCGATCTCCCGTCGAACCTTGGCTACCCGACGCTGCCTGAGCACGCGACCTTCCACGAAGACGCGCGCGGCGTCCACGTGTGGTTCTCCTTCCTGGGGCGCGACGCCGAGTGGTCGATCATGTGGGACCTCGGCGGTGCGACCGAGTTGGTCGCGTATTCGCCGCGAGGTCAGGGGTGCGTGCTCCGTGTAGGTTCTTCGGCCCGTGGGTACGAGATGCACGCCGGCATCAACCTCACCTATGAGACCCACTCGTACGCGGTGCGCGCGCCCCACGACGCGCCGCTGCGCACGACCGTCACGACGCTCTCGACGGCCCTGTACCTCACGGGAGCCCTCCGTTGGCTGGGCTATGGAGATGGGTTCGTGTTCACGGACAGCCGCCTGATCGCCATCGAGCCAGGTCCCTCGAGCCCGCCGCTCGCCAAGAAGCGCTTCGCGGCGACCATCGTCGAGGGGGTAGCTGGCGGCGTCCTCGCGGTCGACTTACCGTCGGCGACGTCGCGCGACGTCACGTTTTTCCCGGTCGCCAGCGGGGCCCCTACGGTCGTGGTGCCCGTCCCTCAGGGCAGGCAGGTGGAGTACCTCGCCGTCGACCCCGCGAGCGGTGACCTGATTCACGTGGAGAGCGAAGGGGCGAACCACGACACGGTCCGCATCTACGCCTCTCCGGTCTCGACCACGGGGCCGTTCGCGTCGCGTGTTGTAGGGCGTGTCCCGCGAGCCAACTTCTCCAAGTCTGCCGTCGCGTTGAACGCGGGGACCCTCTTTGTTGGGCCTTCCGACAGGCCTTCGCGCCTGACACGTCTCTCCGACGGCGCCTACTGGGAGATCGGCTCCATGTCGGAGGCGCCCGTGTTTGTCACCAAGGACCGCGTGTGGACAATGGTGATCGCGGCCGACGGAAGCGCGAGGCTCCTCCAGCGACCGTTTCCGACGTGGGCGCCGTCTCCGACCCCGCCGTAGGAGGCCGCATCCGACCGCCAGCAAATCAACGAGTTGCGCGTGCGCTCACCTCGGGTGGATCCCGAGGCGCCCGATGAGGTCCCAGCTCTGGCCGCCGGTCACGCTCTCCCCGCGGTCGGAGACGAAGCGGCATGCGCTGTTCGCGTCGTGACGGACGATCTGCTCGAGCGCGGCGCGCGACGGGAAGGAGGACCCCTCGGCGCGGAACAAGACCCGCACGGTGCTGCCCTTCTTCACCGCGATCGGTGGCTCGAGCGTCCACGCCCCCAGCAGGTTCGTGATGCCGGCAGGCGTGGCGCGGCGTTGCTCCGCGACCTTGGCGAGCCGGCCATCGCATGGCGCGTAGACCGACATCACGATGGCCGTGATCTTCCCGTCGGGGGCGATCCCCGCCTCGACCCGCTCGAGATCGCCGTCCACGTCCACCGTGCACTCCATGCCTTCTCCTACCTCGTAGAAGCCTCGGCCCAGGTCCGCTTGCGAATTCGGGTACTCGATGACAGGGAGCCCCACGAAGCGGAGGCATCGCCCGCGAGTGCACGCCTCGCCCGCCGAGCAGGACCCACACGCGGCGTCGACGGAGCACTCGGTCTCGTCCTCCTGGCACGCCGAGGGGCGGGTGACGCGTCGCGACTCGCAGGCAGTGACGGCGTCGTTCGACGCGCCGTCCTTTCCCGCGTCGGGCGTCACCGCGGGGGCGTCAAGTTGTCCGCCGCACGCAGACGCCGCTACGACGAGGGCCACCGCGAGGAGTCCCCTTAGCGACATGGCTTGATGGTGGATCGAGCCCTCGCGTCCGGCAAGCGGCGCTCGTCGGGGGTCCCGCTTCCCGCTCACCGGTACGGCGAGAGAGAGAGCGCTCGAGCGGACCATCTGGATGGGCACCCACCCCGTGTCCGGCCGCCCCGACTGTGCGGCTCACCCTTCCCGTCTGCTCCGGCCATCCGGGCGGTCTTGTCGGGGGCTGGAGTCTCTCAAGGTCAGCGCCGCGTCAGGGCGGCCGACCCTTCGTCGTCCGTATGTGGCCGAGGCCACACCGGCCCTGGTTACGGCGTGACCGCGATCACCTCGGACAGCTTCGCGAACACCCGCCCCTCCGCGCGGAGCGCCGTGACCAGCGCGCGGAGCCCCTTCGGATCCCTGCCCCAGCCGTACGGGCCGCCGAGGTGCGCGAGCACGACGGTGACGTCGAGCTGGGGGTTTCTCCGGGCGAAGGCCAGCACGTGGCGGGTCTGGCGCTCGGCGGAGAGGCACGCCGCGCTGGGCGCGGTCGCCGGCGCCGCCGCGCGGCAGTCGGGGACGCCGAGCGCGTCGAGGGTCTCCACGTTCCACCCGAAGTGAAATGGGTATCCAGCGGCCGCGGCCGCCGCGAGCGCGCGCTCGTCGTACTGGCCGTACGGGGCGCGCCAGTAGGGCTTCAGCGCCGCGTTGGGCGGCGGCGCGTCCCCGTAGATCGCCCGGACCGCCGCGCGCCACCCGCGCGCCAGCTCGTCGAGCTCGCGGGTCCACGGGGTCTGCGCGTTGCCGTGCGGGTGCGTGTGGGTGTGGTTTGCCACCTCGTGCCCGTCGTCGAGGATTCGCCGAATCATACGCAGCGTGGCCTCGTTCGGGGGCGTGTCCGCGCGCGCGGGCGTCGTCTTGAAGACGAACGGCCCCGCGATGAAGAACGTCGCCTTCACGCCGACCTCGCGGAGCGCGTCGAGCACGGTCATGCCGCTGGCCTCGGGCACCCAGCCGCAGTCGAACGTGAGCGCGATCTCGGGGCTCGCGCCCCGGCGGCGAAAATACGTGTACTTCGCAGGGTCAACGACGGTCGTCGCGTGCGCGTAGTGGTCGTGGGTGTCGACGTAGCGCACCGGGCGCCCCTCGTACGCCGCGGCGCGAGCGGCCCCCGGGCGTGCGCTGGCGGCGGGTTCGGTCGCGCCACCGGTCGGCGCGGCGGGCTCGGCCACGATG
>CAZHGG010000285.1:0-7395 GCA_964531755.1 uncultured Polyangiaceae bacterium | reverse complement strand
CGGCGCGATCGCCAGACGCCCACGACCCTCGTGTTCGCGAGCGAGGCGGAGCTCGAGCGGGCGCGCGAGGCGCTCGGCGCGCGCCACGGCGGGCTCGGCGCGGTCAGCTGGCCGCTCGTGCCGGGCGCCGCGCACACGTCGGCCCCCACCGCGCGCGCCATCGCCGCGTCGCTGTCGCTCGCCGCGCTCGTGGCCGCGCTGGCCGGGAGCACGACGCTCGCTGGCGTCGCGCTCTTCTTCGCGACGTTCCCCGCCTTCTTCGGCGTCGTGTGGGCCGCGCTCCGAGGCTCGAGCCAGACCGTCGAGCTCGGCGCCCGCGGCGTGACCCTCCGCGGCTACCAGCACAGCCAGGTGCCCTACGCGGCCATCTCGGGGGTGGCGCGCGTGAGCGGCATGTTCGAGCTCGGCGTGCACGGCGGCACGCTGCGGGCGCGCCACCGCGTCGGCGCCCTCGCGGGGGCCGGCGTCGACGACGCCGAGTTCGAGATCCTCTCCGCGCAGCTCGCGGCCTGCGTCGGCCGCGCGAGCGGCCTCGGCCCCCAGAAGCCGGAGGCCACCACGCGCATCGACACCCTCCGGCGCGGGCACGAGTCCGCCCGCGACTGGCTCGCCCGCGTCGACATGGCCGCGAGTCTCCTCGCGCAGCCCGGCTACCGGGGCGGGACGATCGACCGCGAGGACCTGTGGCTCACGCTGCGCGATCCCGAGGCCGCCGAGGACCTCCGCGCTGCGGCCGGGCGGGTCCTCGTGCGCGTCGAGACAGAGCCCGACGTCCGCGCCCGCGTGAGCGACATCGTCGCGGCCGTGCGCGAGGGCGACGCGCAGCAGCGCCTCCGCGTGGCCATCTTCCCCGAGCTCGATCCGCACGCGGAGGAGCTCGAGCAGCTCGAGCAGCGGGCCGCGAAGCGCGCCCTCACCACGCCCGGCGTCCCCCCTCGCTGAGCGCGGCCCTAGGTCGCCGCCCACTCCTGGAGCGAGCGCACGGCCGGCGCGCCGCCGCTCGCTCCCTCGCCCGTCGCCTCGAGCGCGTCACAGGCCGCGAGCGCCGCGGCCATGGTCGTGAAGTAGGGCAAGTTCCGCAGCAGGGCCTGCCGCCGCAGCGAGTAGCTGTCGCGCACGCTCCCCGCCCCCACGGTCGTGTTGACCACGAGCCCCACGCGCCCGCTTCTCAGCGCGTCGAGCGCGTGCGGTGAGCCCTCGCGCACCTTGCGCACCACCCGCGCCGGCACGCGCGCGCGCTCGAGCGCGGCGGCCGTGCCGCGCGTCGCGACGATCTCGTAGCCGAGCGCCCGGAGACGCCGAGCGAGCACGCAGGCGAGCGGCTTGTCCGCGTCCTGCACGCTCACGAACACCTCGGGCACGTCGACCGGTCGCGCGATCGACACGCCGCAGGCGAGCATGCTCTTGCCGAACGCCCTCGCGAACGTGCCTGCGATGCCCATCACCTCGCCGGTCGAGCGCATCTCGGGCCCGAGGATGGTGTCGACGCCTGGGAATTTGGCGAACGGGAAGACGCTCTCCTTCACGGCCACGTGGCGAGGCGCTGGGAGATCCGCCACCCCCTGATCGTCGAGGCTGACGCCGACCATCACCTTCGCCGCGATCTTCGCGAGCGGTCGCCCCGTGGCCTTCGACACGAAGGGCACGGTGCGGCTGGCGCGCGGGTTCACCTCGAGCACGTAGACCTCGCCGCCCTTCACGGCGAACTGCACGTTCATGAGCCCCACGACGCCGAGCTCCAGGGCGAGCATGCGGGTCTGTTCCTCGATCGAGAGCTCGATCTCCGGCCCGAGCGAGTGCGGCGGGAGCACGCTCGCGGAGTCGCCCGAGTGCACGCCGGCCTCCTCGATGTGCTGCATGACGCCTCCGATCACCACGCGGCGGCCGTCCGCCACGCAGTCGACGTCCACCTCCACAGCGTTCTCCAGGTACTGGTCGACGAGGATGGTCTTCGCCTCCGTGTCGCTGGCCGCCTCGACCGCGAGCTTCACGAAGCGGTCGAGCTCCTGCCGCGAGTGCGCGAGGGCCATCGCGCGGCCGCCGAGCACGTAGCTCGGGCGCACCAGCACCGGGTAGCCGATCTCGTCCGCCACCTTGGCGGCCTGCTCGAGCCCGGTCGCGACGCCGCTCTTCGGGCGCCGCAGCCGGAGCTTCCCGAGCAGCTCGTCGAAGCGGCCGCGCTCCTCCGCGCGGTCGATGGCGTCGGCGGACGTGCCGAGGAGCGTGACGCCGCGGGCCTCGAGGGCGCGCGCGAGCTTGAGCGGCGTCTGCCCGCCGAACTGCACGACCACGCCCACCGGGCGCTCCGCGTCCCAGATGGCGAGGACATGCTCGAGCGTGAGAGGCTCGAAGTAGAGCCGGTCGGAGGCGTCCCAGTCGGTCGACACGGTCTCGGGGTTGCAGTTGACCATGATCGTCTCGAAGCCCGCCTCGCGCATCGCCATCGACGCGTGCACGCAGCAGTAGTCGAACTCGATCCCTTGGCCGATGCGGTTCGGGCCCCCGCCCAGGATCATCACCTTGGGCTTGCCCGAGCTACGGCTGACATCGCTCGCCGATTCGTATGTAGAGTACATGTACGGCGTGTCCGCCACGAGCTCCGCGGCGCACGTGTCCACGCGCAGGAACGCAGGCCGCACCCCTGCGGCCTCGCGGCGCAGGCGCACCTCGTCCTCGCTCACCCCCGCGAGGGCCCCGATGCGCTTGTCGGAGAACCCGAGCCGCTTGGCGCGCCGCAGCCCCGCGGCGTCGGGGACCCCTCGCGCGAGCCACGCCTCCGCCTCCACGAGGGCGCCGATCTCGGCGAGGAACCAGGGATCGATCCCCGTGAGCTCGTGGAGCTCCTCGGCCGACACCCCCACCCGGAGCGCGTCCGCCACATGGAAGATGCGCTCGGCGCGGGGCACCCGCACGATCGCGCGGAGCGCCGCGCGGAGGTCGTCGCCGGTGAGCGGCCCCCCCAACGTCGTGGCGCTCGGGCGCTCTTCCGAGGCCGCCTCCATGTTCAGGTCGCGGGGTCGCCGTGGCGCCGCGAGCGCGCGGTGATCGGCCTTGTCGAGCAGCGAGTCGAGCCCCTCTCGCCCGGTCTCGAGCGACCGCGCGGCCTTCTGGAGGGCCTCGCCGAACGTGCGGCCGATGCTCATCGCCTCGCCCACGCTCTTCATCTGCGTGCCGAGGGTGTCGTCGGCGCCCGGGAACTTCTCGAAGGCGAACCGCGGCCATTTCACCACGACATAATCGATGACGGGCTCGAACGCGGCGCTCGTCCCGGTGATCTCGTTCGTGAGCTCCGGCAGGGTGTACCCCACGGCGAGGAGCGCCGCGATCTTGGCGATCGGGTAGCCCGTGGCCTTCGACGCGAGCGCCGACGAGCGCGACACGCGCGGGTTCATCTCGATCACGTGGAGCTGTCCGTCGCGAGGGTTGACGGCGAACTGCACGTTCGCGCCGCCGGTCTCGACGCCGATCTCGGTCATCACCGCGCGCGCCGCGTCGCGGAGGCGCTGGTACTCGCGATCGGTGAGGGTCATGGCGGGCGCGCAGGTGATCGAGTCACCCGTGTGCACGCCCATCGGGTCGAGGTTCTCGATCGAGCAGACGACGATGAAGTTGTCCGCGCCGTCGCGCATGACCTCGAGCTCGAACTCCTTCCAGCCGATGACGCTCTCCTCGACGAGCACCTCCGACGTCGGCGACTGCGCGAGCGCCCACGCGACCTTCTCCTCGAGCTCCGCGGCGCTGTACGCGATGCCGCCGCCGCTCCCGCCCATGGTGAACGACGGGCGGAGGATCGCGGGGTACCCCGTGGTCGCGACGATGGCCCGCGCCTCCTCGAGCGATCGCGCCGTGTCGGCGCGCGGGCAGGTGAGCCCGATGCGGCTCATCGCGTCTTTGAAGAGCTGGCGATCCTCGGCCTTCGCGATCGACGCGGGGCGCGCGCCGAGCAGCTCGACGCCGAGCCGGGCGAGCGTGCCGCGCTCGTGCAGCGCGAGCGCGAGGTTCAGCGCCGTCTGACCGCCGAGCGTGGGGAGCACCGCCTGGGGCCGCTCGCGCTCGAGGATGGCCTCGAGGGTCTCCACGTCGAGCGGCTCGATGTACGTCCGGCGCGCGAGCTCCGGATCGGTCATGATGGTGGCGGGGTTCGAGTTGACGAGCACCACCTCGTAACCGGCGGCCGCGAGCGCCTTCGCGCCCTGCGTGCCCGAGTAGTCGAACTCGCACGCCTGCCCGATCACGATCGGCCCGGCACCCAAGAGGAGGATCTTCGTCAGGTCGTCGCGTCGCGGCATTGCGACGGGCTGTTAGCAGGCCCGCCGACCGCGGCCAAGGGTCGGCGCGGGCCGCGAGGAGAGGCCTCGCCTCACCCCGCGGCGCCGCCTCCCCTCCCTCAGGGGCAGGTGCTCTTGATCGCGTCCATCGCGGCCTTGCACTGCGTCGAGAGGGCGGCCTTCCCCTCCGGCGTCGACGCCGCCTGCTTGAACGCGTCGCGCTGGGCCTTGAAGCCCGGCTCGGCTGCCGCCTTGGCCGCGGCGCCCATCTTGCCGATGCAGGCCTCGTACTTGGTGATGTACGCATCACACTCCGCGACGCCGATGCCCGGCGACTCGGGCTCGGCCTTCTTGCACGCGGCCACGGCCGCGATCACCCCGAGCACGATCACACACGCGAGACTCTTCTTGTTCATGGGCTCCCCTTCTTCCGCCGCAGCGCGCGGCGCCCGCTGAGGCTACGGGACCTTCAGGCCGCCTGGGAAGGGCGCTATTGAAGCTTCGCGACGACCACCTTGTGTGCGGCGAGGCACCAGGTCTTTCCCCCCGGGACGGGCGTGGTCTTGTTCTGCCCGTCGATCGTCACCTCCACCATGGACACGTCGAGCGTCGCCTCGAGCCGACCGCCCTTGCCGCCGAACGTGGTCACGTCCACGTTGCCGGTCTTCGCCATGAAGGTCTTCTGGCAGTTCGACAGGTTCTCGTCGCACTTCGTGCGGATGAGCACGCACGTCTTGCAGGTGTCGTAGCTCGCGTCGGCGGCCGTGAGCGCGCGCTTGCCGACGACCACGGCGTTCCCGGTGAGCGGCAGCAGATCGAGCTCCATCGCGTCGACCGGGGAGGCGAGCGTGGTCTGGCTCACGACGCCGACCGTGCCGTCGGACGACTTCACGAAGCCATCGTCCGCGACCGACACGAACCCGTTGGTGTCGCACGCGGCGGGCGGCGGCGCGTCGGGCTTGGCGGCGTCGACGGGGCCGCTGTCGCCAGGTGGCGGCGGGACCGCGGCGTCGCGAACGGGATCGACCACCGCGGCGTCCGCGGCGCCTGCGTCGCTCGCGCCCGTGGTGGTGGACGAGCACGCCGCGAGGGCGACGAACGCGGTCGCGAGCGTGGCGAGCGTGGCGAGGGAGACGGGGGAGGAAGAGGGGCGCAAGATCATGCCCCTACGGTAGCCGAAGAGACCGCGCGCGCGCGCGTCGATGGCCCGTCGGGGCGCGAAAACTTGGCCCGAGGTCGCGCGGTTCCTTATGCATCCGACCCATGAGCGCGAGCGCGGCAGAAGAGACGGTCAAGTCTGGGTTCTCGTCAGGCAACATCGCCATCCCCTTGCCGAGGGCGTTCGGGCGGCTCCTGCTCCTGCGGCTGCTCGCGCGCGGCGGCATGGGCGACGTCTACCTCGCCGCGAGCACCGGCATCGAGGGGGCCGAGCGCCCTTGCGTGGTCAAGACCGTACGGCGCGACCACATCCACGACGGCTCGTTCCTCGCGCGGTTCCTCGACGAGGCGCGGGTGCAGGCGCAGCTGAACCACCCCGGCGTGGCCCAGGTGATCGAGGCCGCGAGCGACGAGAACGGCGAGCCGTACACGGTCGTGGAGTACGTCGAGGGCCGCTCGCTCGCCGACGTGCGGCAGCGCGCGATCCAGCTCGGCACCCGCATCGAGTGGCCCGAGGCGGTCGCGATCGGGGTCGAGCTCGGGCAGGCGCTCGCGCACGTGCACGAGCGCGCGGGCTCCGACGGCACGCCGCTCGGCATCGTCCACCGCGATCTGTCGCCTCAGAACGTGATGGTCGGCTACGCCGGCGAGCTGAAGCTCATCGACTTCGGCACCGCCCGCGGCCAGAACCGCAAGTGCCACACGGTCGCGGGCGTGGTCTTCGCGAAGCCGGGCTACGTCGCGCCCGAGGTCGCCCGCCAAGAGGTGGGCGACGGGCGCATCGACGTCTACGCCATGGGCGTCATGATCTGGGAGCTCTGCGCCGGCAAGCGGCTGCTCGCGGGGGATCCGCAGAAGCACCTCGAGGAGGTGGCCCAGGGGCGGTTCACGGTGCCCGCCCTCCCTCGCACGCGCGGCGTGCCGCCCGAGCTCGACGCCATCCTCCAGCGGCTCGTCGCCAACGATCCGGACGAGCGCTACCTGAGCGCCGGCCACGCGGCGAAGGACCTCGCCAAGCTGCTCCAGTCGGCCCCCGCCAAGGAGGGCGGCGAGCGGAGCGTGCGCAGCCGCATCGCGGCCTTCATGAAGACCCTCTGGCCGAGCGAGCCAGCGCGCTCGCGGGCCGAGTTCGGCAAGCTCCTCAAGCAGGCCCGCCACCTGCGCGCGGAGAGCGTGACGCCGAGCTCGAGCAAGGTCGCCGAGCTTCAGGCGGCGCACATGAGCGACGACCCGTCCGCGCTCGCCGGCACGCCCTACCGCCTCGGCAAGAAGATCGGCGAGGGCGAGAGCGGCCAGGTGTTCGAGGCCGAGCACGTCGAGCTCGGGCGCAAGCTCGCCGTGAAGGTGCTCGCGCCCACGCAGTCGGCCGCCCAGGACGCGGTCGAGCGCTTCCGCCGCGAGGCGCGCGTCGTCGCGAACCTCAAGCACCCGAACCTGGTGCACCTGCACGACTTCGGCAAGTCGCTCGACGGGCGCGTGTTCCTCGCGATGGAGCTGCTCGACGGCGAGACCCTCGAGCGCTACGCGCGCCTCGACTCGGACGACCTCCCGAGCCGCGGCCTGCGCACCCGCGACGCGGTCGACGTGTGCGTGCAGATCACCCACGCGCTCGAGACCGCGCACGCCGCTGGGCTCGTGCACCGCGATCTCAAGCCGCAGAACCTCTTCATGACCCGCGCCGGCATCGTCAAGTTGCTTGACTTTGGGGTGGCGATGGCGCTGAGCGACGTGGAGGGCGACGAGGGCGCGCGACCGCGCGGCTTCGCGATCTTCGGGACGCCCGAGTACATGGCGCCCGAGCAGGTCGCCGGTGAGCCGGTCGACGAGCGCTGCGACATCTACGCGCTCGGCTGCGTGCTCTACCAGCTGCTCACCGGCTCGTGCCCGTTCAGCGGCACCTCCGGGGTGGCCATCATGGGCAAGCAGCTCCGCGACCCGCCCGAGTCGTTCGCGCAGATGGCGCCCGACC
>CAZHGG010000284.1:0-7402 GCA_964531755.1 uncultured Polyangiaceae bacterium | reverse complement strand
CGTGGTCGTCGAAGACCTTGAGGAAGATCATCCACACGAGCTGGCTGATGCGCTGCGCGTCGCCGTCGACCCCCGCGTCCTTGCGCATGATGTCTTGGATGGTCTTGATGGTCGTGCCGATGGCCATGCCCGAGTTCTACACGAGGGGCGCGCGGCTGAGCAGGCGTTGCTCGTCGCCCGGCACGTCAGCCGTGCATGCCCTCCCCCACGAGGGGCGCACAAGGGGCCGGGCCGCTCGTCACCGCGGTCACGCCCCTCTCCCCTCGTGGGAGAGGGGTGCGGGGGCGACGCGTGTCTCGTGTGGGGAGAGGGTACGCGGGGGCACGCGACCCTCTGCCGGGAAGAACGACGGTGCACGGAGCCGCGACGCGCGCTAGCCTTCCAGTCGCCCTCCGACCCGCGCTCCAAGAGCGCCCCACTTCGCCGCAAGAACAGACCGAACCAGGTGGAACCTCGGCCCAGCACCAACGAGATCGACGCACTGGAGGGCCGGCTCGGGGCGAGCTGGGGCGCCATCCGCGGCGCGCGCGAGAGGACGGCGGAGCGCCTCAAGACGCTGACGGACGCGCTCGCGTCCCTCCACGACCCGGACTGCGCCGTCGTGGTGACGGGCTCGCTCGGGCGAGGCGAAGCCGGCGACGGAAGCGACGCCGACTGGGTGCTGCTCGTCGACGGTCCGTCCAATCCCGACCACGCGCGCATGGCGCGGGCGATCGCGAAGCAAGTGAGCGACGCAGGGTTCGAGGACGTCGGCCCGACCGGCACCTTCGGAAGCATCGTCGTCAGCCATGAGCTCGTCCACTACATCGCCGGTACGCGCGACACGAACGAGAACCTCACCCGGCGGGTCCTCCTCTTGGCCGAGTCCCGAGCGCTCACCAGCCCAGTCGTGCGCGAGCGGGTGATTCGCAACGTGCTCTCACGGTACGTGCGGCACGATCGCTCGGTGGAGAGCACCACGGGGCACTACCACGGGATCCCGCACTTTCTCTTGAACGACGTGGTCCGCTACTGGCGCACGATGGCGTCGGACTACGCCTCCAAAATGTGGGAGCGGACCCAACAGGGGTGGGCGATCCGGAACATCAAGCTGCGGTTCTCGCGCAAGCTGCTCTTCGTGTGGGGGTTGCTCGCGTCGTTCTCCGCGCAGCTCTTCCAAACGGAGGATCTCGCGAGCGCAGACAGGGAGCGGAACGAAGAGGAGTACCTCATGCTCCTCTCCGAGCTGATCCGGCAACAGACCGAGATCACCCCGCTCGAGCTGCTCGCTCGCGTCGCCTCCGACCCCCGCGTACCGCTTGAGACCGCCGGCAAGATCTTCTCTGCGTACGACGAGTTCCTCGCGGCCCTCAGCAATCCCGACACGAGAGAGCGCCTCAAGTTGCTCCCGTTCGGCAAGGCGGCGACCGACGACGTCTACGGCCCGCTGCGCGAGGCAAGCACGCGCTTCCGGGAAGGAATCAACGATCTCTTCTTCGACCACCATCCGGATCTGGCCCGGCTGATCCGACGCTACGGGGTGTTCTGATGCGACCTCTTGGATTTTCGACCGGAGCGCTCAGCAAGGGCGACTTTGCGCGAGGGATCGCCGTCCAGCGTCCCCATCAAACCATTCGCGCGGTCGAGCTGTCGGCTCTGCGGGACCACGAGCTGGAGCCGCTCGTTCGTGCGGTCGACTCGCTGGATCTCTCCCGGTTCGAGTACGTCTCGGTTCACGCGCCAAGCAAGCTGGCGACCCTCGGCGAGCGCGCGGTCTTTGAGATGCTCGAGGCGCTGCCGAGCGAGTGGCCGATCGTGGTTCATCCGGAAATCCTGCTCACGCCGTCGCTCTGGCGGTCACTCGGCCCGCGCCTGTGCATCGAGAACATGGACAACCGAAAGACCTTGGGTCGCACGGCAACAGAGCTCCGCGAGCTCTTCGCGCGCTATCCTGACGCGGGTTTCTGCCTCGACGTCGGGCACGCGCGCCAAATCGATCCAACGATGACGGTGGCGCTGCTCATGCTGTTCGAGTTCGGGGAGAGGCTCGCGCAGGTCCACGTGAGCGACGTCGGACCTCGGGGGGAGCACCTTCCCTTGAGCGTGCTCTCGACGTGGGCTTTCGGACGCGTAGCCGCTCGCGTACCGGCGAGCTGCCCGCTGATCATCGAGTCGGTCATCCCTCCAGAGGCGATCGCCAGGGAGCTCGAGGCCGTCGCCCAGGCGTTCGAACCCGAGAGAGGCCAAGCCGAACCCTCGCGTCCGCGTTCTCACGCGCCGACCTCGAACGAAGCGCTCGCGCACAGCTGCGGCGAGTGACGTAGCGGGAGACGCCGCCGGTTTGCTGCACCGCGACGCGCGGCGCGCTACCCCGCGAAGAGCTCGTCCTCCAGCTCCCGCACGGCCCGCAGGTAGTCGGCCTTCCCCCCGAAGCGCTCGATGAGCTCCACCGGCGTGCCGAGCGTGGTGAGCGGCTGCACCTTGAGCACCCCCACGTTCTCGATGTCGTCCACGTCCTCGTTCGCGAACTTGTCGAGCAGGGCTTCCAGCACGGCCCGCGCCGCGGCTCCGTACTTGGTGAAGTAGTTGCGCTTGCGGACGTTGTTCGCGCGCTCCTTCCGCGTCAGCGTGGGCTGGTCGAACGCGACGTGACAGACCAGATCGAACGCGGAGAGGTCCTTCCCCACGTCCTTCGCGAGCTCCTCGAAGAACACCCCGCGCTCCTCCAGCTCCTTCAAGATGGCCTGCTTGCGATCGCTCGCTCTCCAGCTCTTCAGGAAGGCGTCGAGGCTCGCGTACTTCTCGCGGATCGCGTTGCGCGAGTAGTCGCGCAAGGACTCCGTGATGAGCTTGCCGTCCTTGCCGTAGTACTGCACCCGCTCGGAGACGATGCTGACGTCGAGATCGCCGACCACGTATTTGACCCGCTTCCCGCCGCTCTCGTCTGGCTCACGGTCCTCGCCGTCGAGGCCACCGGGCTCGCCCGCGCCCGCCTGCCCCTCGAGAGCGTCGCCGGGCGGGGCCTCGTCCGGAGGCTCGAGCGACTCTTCTCCCTTGGGCTCGTAGATCTGCACGGGCTCGCCGTCGAAGTCCGGATCCGCGAACAGCTCCGTGGCCTTCCGGAAGTCGAGGATGGTGAAGTAGAGCTTCCCGTAGTCCTCCTCGATGCGCGTACCCCGGCCGATGATCTGCTTGAACTCGGTCATCGAGCGGATGGTCTGATCGAGCACGATCACCTTGCACGTCTTCGCGTCCACGCCGGTGGTCATGAGCTTCGAGGTCGTGACGATGACCGGGTACCGCTCCTCGGGGTGGATGAAGTTGTCGAGCTCTGCCTTGCCCTCGGGGTTGTCGCCCGTGATCTGCATGACGTACTTACGATTCTGCGCCGAGAGATCAGGGTTGGCGTTGACGAGCTCGCTCCGCATACGCCCCGCGTGGTCGATGTCCTCGCAGAAGACGATCGTCTTGTCGAAGCGGTTGGTCTCGTTCAGGAACTGCGTGAGCTTCTTGGCGACGAGCTCGGTCCGCTTCTCCAGCACCATGGTCCGGTCGAAGTCCCGCTGGTTGTAGACGCGGTCCTCGATCTCCTCGCCGTGTTTGTCCCTCTTCCCGCGCTCGGGCCGCCAGCCGGCGACGTCCCTGTCGAGGTCGATGCGGACGACCTTGTAGGGCGCGAGGAAGCCGTCCTCTATGCCCTGCTTGAGTGAGTACGTGTAGACGGGCTCGCCGAAGTAGTGCGTCGTCGAGACATCGGTCGTCTCCTTCGGGGTGGCCGTCAGGCCGATCTGGGTGGCGGCGCTGAAGTAACTCAGGATGTCGCGCCAGGCGGAATCCTCGGCTGCGCTCCCGCGGTGGCACTCGTCGACGATGATGAGGTCGAAGAAGTCGGGCGAGAACTGTCGGAAGAGGTCGGTCTCCTCGTCCGCGTCCTTCCCGCTCGTGATGGCCTGGTAGAGCGCGAGGTAGATCTCGAACGACTTGTCGACCTTGCGGTTCGTGATCTTGGTCATCGCCCCGGCGAACGGCTTGAAGTCGTTCGTCTTCGTCTGGTCGACGAGGATGTTCCGGTCCGCGAGGAACAAGATCCGCTTCTTCACCCCTCCCTTCCAGAGCCTCCAGATGATCTGGAAGGCCGTGTACGTCTTCCCCGTCCCGGTGGCCATCACGAGCAGGATCCGGTCCTGACCCTTCGCGACCGCCTCCACGGCCCGGTTGATCGCGTTGGTCTGGTAGTAGCGAGGGTCTCGCCCGGAGGTCTCCGAGTAGTAGTCTTGGGTGACGACGGCCTCGGTGGACGCCGTGAGCCCCTTCCAGGCGCAGTAGCGACGCCAGAGCTCCTCCGGCGGCGGGAACTCGTCGAGAGAGAGCGCGGTCTCGGTCTTCGCGGCCCTGCCGGTTCGGTCGTGGAACACGAAGCCGTCCCCGTTGGACGAGAACACGAACGGCACGTCGAGCATCTCGGCGTACCCGAGCCCTTGCTGCAGGCCGTCCCCGACGCCGTGGCTGTTGTCCTTGGCCTCGACGATCGCGAGCGGGACGTTCGGCTTCCGGTAGAGCACGTAGTCCGCGAACTTCGAGACGCCCCGGGTAACGAGCCGCCCGCGGACGATCACGCGACCGGCCGTGAGGTGCACGTTCTCGCGCACCTGCGTCTGGACGTCCCAGCCGCTCCGGACGATCGCCGGGGTGATGTACTGCGTGCAGATGTCCCGCTCGGAGAGGGAGCGCTTGTCGGGAGGGGGCATGACGCATGGAGGGTACATGGAACCGCCGATCGGCGAGCGCTCGCGTGGGACCGCACGAGGCAGGCCGCGCTCCCCCTTCCGTCCTGACTCTGCCCCAGACCCTGGGCCCCGACCCCGACCCCGACCCTAACCTCGACCCCACCTCGACCCCGACCCTGACCCTGACCCCGACCCTGACCCTGACCCTGACCCTGACCCTGACCCTGACCCCGACCTCGACCCTGTCCCAGCCCCGATTCCCTGCCCTCGTTCCTCGTTCTTCGTTCCTCGTTCCCTGTCCCGCGTCCCTTGTCCCTCGTGCCGCTCACATCAGCGACTCCCCGCGCGAGGCTTGGAGGGGTGGGTCACGCGAGAGCGCGCACGCGTCGCGCCAGCGCCCCGCGGCGTCCTACCAACCGGCAAGCCACTTCCGTTGGGCGCTGTCACGCCGCCTGCGCGACCGGGGGCATGACCCACCCCTCCAAGCCTCCCGCCACGTCACGCCCGCACCTCCCGCACCACAAGCTCGTCGCCTACGGCGTGGCCGTCGAGCTGCTCTTGGCCGTCAAGGCCGCCCACATCCGCGACGCGAAGCTCCGCGACGAAGCCTTGCGCGCGGCGAAGGGCGCGTGCCTCAACTGCGCGGAAGGCGCAGGGCGCGCGTCCCGCGCGGACAAGGCGCGCGTGTTCGCCATCGCCCGGGGTGAGGCCGTCGAGGCGGTCGCCGCCGTGGAGATCGCCGCGTATGCAGGCGACACCACCGCGGCCGCGGCGGAGCGGTGCGTGGTCATCGGCTCGCGGCTCGTGGCGCTGCTCACGGGGCTCGTGCGGTAGCGGCCCGAGCGGAGCGAGCCCTCGGCCTTCGGGGGCTCGGAGCAGGGCCGCGACCAAGGGCGGGGTGGCGGTCGGAGCGGGAGCGAGGGCCAGGGGCAGGGCCAGGGCCAGGGCCAGGGTCGGGGGCAGGGCCAGGGCCAGGGTCAGGGTCAGGGTCGGGGCCAGGGTGGAGAGGGCGAGGGACAGGACCCGAAGCCCCTCGCGAGCCCGCCCGGCGGGCTTGTCGCCGGTCGACCGACCCTGTGACCCTGCCTCGGGCTTCAGCCCGGGGGCAGATTCCCCCCGCCCCGACCCTCAGCCCCAAGCCGCACAAGCGGGCCAGAAGCCTCAGGCTCGCCAACTTCGCCTCACCCCGCGAACGCCGCGTCGAGGGCCTGGCGGAGGTCCGCGAGCAGATCGCCCTCTCCCTCCAGGCCCACGCTCACCCGCACGAGGCCGCCCGAGATGCCCGCGAGGCGACGCGCGTCGCTCGGCATCGTCGAGTGCGTGGTGGAGGCCGGGTGGACCACGAGCGTGCGCGCGTCGCCGAGGCTCACGGCGTGCGTCGCGACGCGGAGCGCCTCGAGGAGCCGGGCCCCGCGCGCGCACGCGAGCGCCTCGTCGCCGGCGAGCTCGAGCGACAGGAGCGAGCCGAACGCGTGCATCTGCGCGAGCGCGAGCGCGTGCCCCGGGTGCTCGGGCAGCGACGGGTGGTTCACCCGCGCCACGCGCGCGTCGGCGGCGAGGGCCCTCGCGAGGGCGTGCGCGGTGCGGCACGCCTGCTCCTGCCGCAGCGCGAAGGTGCGGAGCCCCCGGAGCACGAGCCACGCGGAGAACGGGGAGAGCACGCCGCCGAACCCCTTCACCACGAGCTCGCGCGCCCGCTCGACGGCGTCGCGCTCGCCGACGATCGCGCCCGCGATGACGTCGCCGTGGCCCGAGAGGGCCTTCGTCATGCTGTGGACCACGAGGTGCGCGCCGAGCGCGAGCGGCGACTGGCAGTACGGCGTCGCGAAGGTGCCGTCGACCACCAGCGTGAGCCCTCGCGCGGCCGCGAGCGCGGCGAGCCCGCGCAGGTCGAGGAGGCCGAGCGTGGGGTTCTGCGGGGTCTCCGCGTAGAGCACGCGCGTGGCCGGGGTGATCGCGCGCTCGTAGGCGTCGACCGACGAGTCCACGAAGGTGGTCTCGACGCCGAGCCGGGGCAGCCGCTCGCGGAGCAGCCGGGCCGACTCTGCGTACATCGCGCGAGGCGCGACGACGTGCTCGCCCGCGGTCACGAGCGAGAGCACCGCGCCCGCGATCGCCGCCATCCCGCTCGCCGTCGCGCACGCCGCCGAGGCGCCCTCGAGCGCCGCGAGCTTCGCCTCGAGGGCCTCGAGGGTGGGGCTCCGCCACCGGCCGTAGATGTACGCGTCGCTCTCGCCCCGAAACGCGCTCGCGGCCTCCTCCGCGCTCGAGAACCCGAACGCCGAGGAGAGCACGATGGGCACGTCGAGCGCGCCGGTGCGGGGATCGGCGGCCTCGCCCGCGTGGACGGCCAGGGTCGAGAGCGCCTCGCGGCGGCGGGCGAGGGTGACGTCGTAGGGCAGGCTCGGGTCGATCACGCGGCCCAGCGTACCGCCGTTCTCCCTTCCCGACGGGCAGGCTTCGGAGGACACTCGGGCGATGCGCGCGCGCTCACGCTCGGTCGCGGTGTCCGTCGCCCTCGCGGGCGCGGCGCTGGGCTGCGCGGCGAAGAGCCCCGCGGACGCGTGCCCAAAGGGGAGCGCGCGGGTCGACGGCGTCTGCGCGAGCGAGGAGGTCGCGGACTATGTCGCGTGCGTGCGCGCCCAGAGCGCGAGGGCCGCGAGGCTGGGCGAGGAGCGGTCGCGCGCGCTCTCCCG
>CAZHGG010000283.1:0-7416 GCA_964531755.1 uncultured Polyangiaceae bacterium | reverse complement strand
TCTACGATCGACCTCCCTCGCCGGCTTCCATGAAATCCGTTTTGAAACGGCCTCTTCAGCCCGGGGTGCGCGAACCGGGATTTGCACCCATGGGGCTCCACCTCCTGGTTTTGGGTCCCGAGCCCAAAACGGACCCCGGGGCATCGGAGGACTCCGTCCTCCGCCCTCGCGCGACCGCGCGGAGCCCGAGGGGCCACACTCCGCCTCGGGGTCCCGCGCCCGCCTCGCGAGCGCGACGCGGGTCGCGTGGGGGCGTCGCGCCCGCCCGCGGGGCTGCGCGCTTTCGGTTCCCGAAACGCGTGAACGCGTCTATTGTCCGCTCGCTTTTCGCCGTGGAAACTCCGCCAGACCCGCAACAGAAGCTCGAGCTCTCGGTCGTCATCCCTTGCCTGAACGAGGAGAAGACGATCACGTTCTGCATCGAGAAGGCGCTGCGCGCGATGAAGGAGCACGACATCCGCGGCGAGGTGGTCGTGAGCGACAACGGCAGCACCGACGGCAGCATCGCGATCTCCCGCGCGGCGGGCGCCCGCGTGGTGGCCTGCCCCACGCCCGGGTACGGCGCCGCCGTGAAGTACGGGTTCGAGAACGCCTGGGGCGACTACGTGCTCATGGGCGACGCCGACGACTCGTACGACTTCTCGGAGCTGCCCCGCTTCATCGACAAGGTCCGCGAGGGCCACGACTACGTCATGGGCACGCGCCTGCGCGGCACCATCATGCCGGGCGCCATGCCGTTCCTGAACCGGCACCTCGGCACGCCGGTGCTCACGCGCATCTTGAACTGGCTCTTCGACACCCGCATCACCGACTGCAACTCCGGCATGCGGTGTATGAAGCGCGAGATGGTGCTCGGCCTCGGGCTCATCTCGCCGGGCATGGAGTTCGCGTCGGAGCTCATCGTGAAGGCCGCCAAGGCCGGCGTGAAGATCGTGGAGGTGCCCATCACCCTCCACAAAGACAAGCGCGACAGGCCCCCGCACCTGCGCCCCTGGCGGGACGGCTGGCGCCACCTCCGCCTCCTGCTCTGGTACGCGCCCAACAAGACCATGACCCAGCCTGGGCTCGCGCTCCTCGGCCTGGGCCTCGCGCTCGTGGTGAGCCAGCTGTTCGGTCCGTTCACCATTGGCGGCGTACTGTTCGATTTTCACTACATGATCCTCGGGCTCACCCTGAGCCAGCTCGGCCTCTCGGCCACGTCGATGGGCGTGGCGATCTACGCGGTCATGCCCGAGCCGAAGCGCCACTCGCCCCTCGTCGACTGGCTCACGTTCGACAAGGGCGTGGTGCTCGGGGCCGCGCTCTTCCTCGGCGGGCTCGCCTGCGACGGCTACGTGCTCGCCCACTGGCTGGCCACCCACCGCGGCGAGATCACGCCGGGGCTGACGCGGCTCACGCTCGCGGGCATCTTGCTCATGGCGATGGGCTTCCAGTGCATCCTCGCCGGGCTCCTCATGGGCAGCGCCCTCACGGCGCAGGCCGGCCACCGGGCGCGTGCCGCGCGCGGAGATGACTGATCCTCTCCGCCCGCCGATGGCGCTCTTGTGGCCGATCTCGGCCTGCATCCTCTACGTCGCCGTCGCGATTGTCTCGCGGCTAGGCCTCACGAGCCGCGGGGAGCGCCTGGTGGCGGTGGCGCTCGTCGCGAACGCGACCGCCGTAGCGCCGATCTTCGCGCTCGGGGCCGCCAACATCCTCACGCGCACCTCGCTCGGCGTCGCCTTCATCGTGCTCACGACCGCGACGGCGATCGCCGCGAACGGCCTCGGCGACGAGGGCGTCGCGCTCGGGAAGGAGCTCGTCACGGTGCCCCTCTCGGTGTTCCGCGACGCCTTCAAGCAGAACGCCCCGGTGGCGCTCGTGGCGCTCGCGACGGCGGGGTACGGGCTCTTCTCGCTCTACGCGGCCTACTGGGCGCCCACCTGGCGCAGCTTCGACTCGCTCTGGTACCACGAGCCCATCGTCGGCTTCACGATCCAGAACCGCGGCTTCGCGTGGGTGTCCACGCCGGCCGAGCTCGAGGTCGTGAACGCGAACCCCCGCGCCAGCGAGATGGTGCAGGTGCTCTTCGCGCTCTACGGCGGGCGCCGGTTCGTCGAGCTGCCGGCGACCTTCGCGTTCCTCGGCGCGGGGCCGGCGGTCTACGCGCTGCTCGGGCGCTTCACCTCGCGCGTCGACCAGCGCCTCGGCTTCGCCACGGCGATCCTGCTCGTCCCGGCGTACTTCATCCAGCTCGGCACCACCTACATCGACACCCACGTCTTCGCGCTGCTCGTGGCGGCGTGGGTCTTCGCCTCCGCGCGCGAGCTCACCCGCGCGCACCTCTGGCTCACCGCCGTGGCCGTGTGCCTCGCGATGGGGGCGAAGGCCACGATGTACCTGCCCGGCGGCCTCACGATGCTGGGCGTCGCCGCCCGCTACACGTACGAGCGCCCCTCGCGGCCCCGCGGCGCCGCGGAGGGCGGGTTGGCGCTCGCTGGGTCGCTCGCCCTGGCCGCGTTCACCCTCACCCGCAACTGGCTCCACTACCGAAACCCGTTCTTCCCGATACCCCTCTCCGCGCCTTCGTTGGGTATCGACTGGGTGGGGCTCGGCAAGCCCTTCGAAGACGAGGCCGTGCTCGAGCCCTTCGAGGACGTGTGGAAGAACGCCCTTTCGCAGCCGCTGGGCGACGGTCGGTACAACTACCCCTTCTTCCTGCTCCCCCACACGGCGAGGGAGGCGGCGTCCGCCTACAACTACGGCTACGCGGTGGCGTACGTGCTCGTGCCGTTCGGCTGCGTCGCGCTGCTCTTCCTCGGCCTCCGCCTCGCGCTGTCGCCCGCGCTGGGCCTGCCCACTCACCGCCTGCGCGCCTCGATCGCGCTGCTCTTCGTGTTCGGCGTGGGGGTCGCGCACTGGCAGACGCTCCACTACCTGCACCTCGCGCGGTACCACGGCCTGCTCCTCGTGCTGCTCGCGGCGGCGATCGGCGCGGCGACCGAGGCCCTGCGCGCCCCGCGCTGGGGCGCGGCGCTCTCGGGGGCGGCGTGCCTGCTCGCCGTGGTCACGCTGCACCTCGAGAAGCCGCGCTGCTACCTCCTCCCCACGGATCTGCAAGACATGGCCGAGGTCCCCTACCCCGACCGCGAGGTGGCGCCGGAGCACGGCGCGCCCACCACGCTCACGGGCGGCCGCCTCCGCGCGCTCGAGTTCGGCCCGGGCACCGTCGTCGCGTACACCGACGGCCTCCAGGCGATCGCGCCGCTCTGGAACGACTCGTATTCGAACCAGGTCGTGTACGTGCGGGAAGATCGCGCCATGCTCGGCGCGCTCGAGGCGAGCGGCGCGCGCCACTTCCTCTGCGCGAAGAGCTGCTGGGACCACCAAGACGTGCGGCGCGCGTGGCGCACCCAGGGCCCGTTCTTCTCGTTCAGCGCGACGACCTCGCTCTACTCGCGGCCATGACCGCGGCGCCGGGTCTTCGCGCTGGGCTTCGCCTCGGCTACCGTAGGCGTCCATGACCCGCGACAGCGCAGCGGCCGAGGCGAGCGACGCCGCGGGCGACCGACCCGCGCCCCAGGGCCCGGCCTCGTTCCTCGTGTCCGCGGCCGTGCTGGCGCTCGCGCTCTCCGCGGGCGAGCTTGCCTATCGGCGGTCGACCCTGCCGGCGGCCATCGCGCCGACCGACACGTACCAGACCAAGGTCGCCGACTACGCCCGCGCGGGCGGCGCCGACGTCGTCGTCGTGGGCAGCTCGCGCGTGTACCACGGGGCCAACACGCCGCTCTTGAGCGAGCTCGCCACGAGGGCCGTCGGCCGGCCTGTGTCGGTCTACAACTTCGGAGTGCCGGCGGGCGATCTGCCCGGGTACCTGCTCACCGTCGAGGACGTGCTCCGCCCCGGGCTGAAGCGCCCCACCCTGTTCGTGTTCGGCATGAGCCCCATCGAGTGGACATGTTGCCCCACGACCAGCGTGCCCTCCTCCGCCAAGTGGGTCTCCGCGGTGCGGCCGCGCCACGCCCTCGGCCTCTTCCTCGCGGCGAGCGACCCGGAGGAGGCCTTCACCGACCTCACCGTGGGCCTCTTTCAGAGCTACGGGGCGCGCACCCACGTGCTCAATCAGGTGCTGCGCGGGGCGGCGCCGCAGGGCCGCGCCGACCCGGGTCGCCTGGGCTGGGTGAGCTTCGGCTGGTCGGTCGACCCGTACACCCAGAACGTCCGCGCCACCGGCCGCGCGGAGGCGTATCGCCCGAACTTTTACCCGCCCAAGCGCTTCGATCGCGGGGCCTCGATGCGGTATTTCGCGCGCGCGATGGCCCGCCTGGAGGGCGCCGGCGTGAAGGTGGCGATCGTGGGCACTCCGCAGGCGAGGCAGCTCGACCGAAACAACGACTCGGCGGGCTATTACCCGGAGTACGTCGCGGCGCTCGAGGCCGAGGCGCGCGCGCACGGCACCGAGTTCGTGAACTTCAACGACTTCCCCGGCCTCGCGAACTCCGACTTCGGCGATGGCGATCACCTGCTCGAGGGCGGCTCGGTGAAGTTCTCGCGCGCCCTCTCGGAGCGCGTCGTCGTGCCGTCGTTGCGGGGCGAGCGCCCCCTCCCGCTCCCCGCGAAGTAGGCGGTCCGCGCCTCAGCGCACGAGCGACGCGAGCGCCTGCTCGTACGCGTCGAGGAACGGCTCGAGGCCCCAGCGCGCCGCCGCCGCCTCGCGGACGACCTCGCGCGGCGTGGGCTCCGCGAGGGCGAGCCGCGCGGCGACGAGCAGCTCCGCGGCGGCCCGGGCGACGCGCGCGCCCGGCATGCCCGCGCGCCCGTCGCGGACCGCCGGGTCGTCCGACACGACCACGCCCGCGCCCGAGAGCATGGCCTCCTGCACGCCGAGCGGCAGGCCCTCCCCGTGGGAGGGGAGCACCATCAGGTCGGCCAGCGCGTAGAGCTCGGGCATGACGTCGGGGGGCAGGGCGCCCAGGCGGCGCGTCCGCGGGACGCCCTCGAGCAGGTGCGCGAGCGGCCCGTCGCCCGCCACGAGCAGGTCCACGCCCTCGGCCGCGAGCGCGCGCTGGAGCGCGGCCACCTTGTCGACGCCCTTCTTCGCCACGAGGCGCCCGGAGAAGAGGACGACGCGCGCCGTCGGCGACAGATCGTAGCGGGCGCGCAGGGCCGCGCGGCCCGCGGGGGTCGCCCCCGCGAAGCGCGCCGCGTCGATGCCGTTGCGGATGAGCTGAAAGGGCCGCGTCACGCCGAGCTCTGCGAAGAACGCGGGCACGTGCGGCGCGCACGCGACGAGCTTGTCGGCGCCCGCGAGCACGGCGCGCCCGAGCGTGGCGTAGGCCAGGCGCTCGACGCGGTCGAGCACGGGGCCATAGGGCACCATGCCGATGTGCTGCGTGAGGAGCACGGGCTTCCCCAGGCGACGTGCGGAGGCCACGGCGGCCGCCGAGCCCATGTAGAGGCAGTCGTGCACGTGCACGACGTCGGCGAGGGTCACCTGCCGATCGAGGTCGCGGAGGCCCCGCGCCGCCCAGAGCGGATACGGCACGCCGGCCTTGGACTCGAGCGCGTTCCACGCGGGCACGCGGAGGCGCGCTCCCTCCCACCCGGCTCGCGCGGGCGCCGCAGACGCCACCCAGCGGGTGTCGTGGCCGCGCGCCGCGAGGCCGCGGACGAGCGCGTCGGCGACCATCTCGATGCCGCCGAGGTGGGGCGGCATGTAGTGAGTGACCGTGAGCACGCGCATCGACCTCACGGCCCCCTCCGCCGGGTCGGTGCGCACGGACAAGCGGCTCGCCCGCGGCGCGCTCGCGTGGCGACGGCGAGGCTCAGTTCCCGGATCATAGCCGCTTGACCATCTCCACCAGCCGCGGGGTGCGGCGCACGGGGGCATAGCCGGGTATCACGGGCGGCTCGCTCGAGCCGTGGAAGAAGACCGGCACCGTGCGGTGGGGGTCCTGGATTCGCTCGATGTAGTCGATGGGGAACTCCCAGTGGCCCACCCCGTAGGGCTTCGGCTCGTACACCTCGAGATCGTGGGTGCCGCGCTCGAAGCGCCCCACGAACTGGATGGCGTACGCGATCGACCAGCCCGCGAACACGAGCGCGCGCGGCGGCAGGGCGTCGACGGTGAGGCGCGCCTCGGCGAGGTTCTCCCACTCCTCGCTCTCGTCGGGGCGCGCGCCGAGCAGCGGCAGCAGGGTGCCCGCGCTCGGGTGGTGCCGCGCCACCCGCTCGAAGAGCGCGCGGCTCTCGGGGTGGGGCACCGCGGCGAGGCCGAGGAGCGCGGCGGCCGCGAAGAAGGCGGGGCTCGCGTGGCGACGGAGCCCGAGCTTCGCGCGCGCGAACGCGAGGACCGGGAGCGCGCCGTACCCCGCGAGGCAGGCCGTGAGCCCGGTGACGGGGAGCAGATAGATATGAGTCTTCAGCGTCGCCGTGTACCCCGTGGCCAGGTAGATGTGCATGAAGACGACGAGCGCCACGAGCGTCCAGAGCCGGCGATCGTGCATGTAGAGGCGCCCCACGCCGCCGATGGCGAGCGCGACCACCAGCGGGGAGAGCTCGCTCGAGAGGCGCGGGAAGATGAGCCCGAGCTGCCCCGAGCGCTGCGCCCACGTAGCCCCCGTCACGTCGAAGCGGAACTGGCGGCACGTCACCTCGTACCACCACGAGTACCAAAAAGAGCTCGCCTGGTCGGGGCGAACATCGAAGAACTTCGGCGCGGCCACGATGCTCGCCCAGTGGTCGTAGTGCACGTGGTTGCGCCAGAGGAGGTAATAGAGAAACACGTCGAGCGTGAGCACGGCCGCCGCGCCCCACGCGACGCCCTTGGCGATAGGCACCCGCTGGGTCTTGTCGTGGTATCCGGTCCACACGAGGAGCGCGAGCACCCCGGGATAGAGGGCCAGCGTCATGATGTGATTGGCCAACATGGCGCCGAAGAGGCCGAGCGCGAGCTGCACGTCGCGGCCCTCGCGGCGGCCCCCGCTGCCCACGACCCAGCGCGCGAAGAAGAAGAGGCCCGCGAAGGCCATCAGGGTGTGGAGCGTGTACATCCCAGTGAAGATCGACACCTGGGTGAAGCTGTGGCCCACGGCGAACACGCCCGCCGCGAAGGCGCCCGCGAACCACCCGCGCGTGCCCTCGCGGCGCGTGAACACCGCCACGAGCGCGCCCAGCGCCACGAGCGTGAGCGCCCCGCACAGCGACGAGAACAGGTTGAAGCGGAAGGCGATCGGGCCGAGCGGCAGCTTCACGAAGAGCCGCACGAGCCACACGTAGAGGGGATAGCTGGTGCCGAGGGGGATGCCGCCGGCGAGCGCGAGCACCTGGAGCTCGGCCGGGTCGTCGCTCGTGATGACGCGCGCGCAGCGGGTCGCGTAGTCGACCAGGGCGACGGCCGCGACGAGCCACACCGCGAGCAGGCCGACGCGGTGGCGG
>CAZHGG010000282.1:0-7433 GCA_964531755.1 uncultured Polyangiaceae bacterium | reverse complement strand
GGAGCTTGCCCGCGTCCGCCGCGAGGCCCGTGCCGGGCCCCGTCACGAGCACGGCGTCGGCCAGCGCGCGCACCACGAGGTCGCTGGTCTCTTGGGCCAGGGTCTGCGGGGCGAGCGCCGACGAGTGCTTCACGTCCACGTCGGCCCAGACCGCCACGCCGCCGGCCCCGAGCGCGGCGCGGGCGCGCAAGAGCTCCGCCGCGGCGCCCTCGATCACGCCCTGGTCGGTGACCCGCGCGCCGGTGAGCACGTTCACCCGCACGCACACCGCGCCGACCACGTGCGCGATCGCGAGCGCCGTGAGCGCGTCGTTGCGCAGCACGTTCACGCCGAGCGGCAGCGCCGGGGCGGCGTCGCGCACGGCCGCGGCGCAGAGGGTCATGGCGGACGTGGTGACCGCGGGCACGGCGCCGCGGAAGAACGGCACGTCGCCGTAGTTCTCGATCATGCACACGTCGTAGCCCTCGGCGGCGAGGACACGTGCAGACTGCACGCACTCCGCGACGATGTCGCGGAGCGGGCGCGAGGCCCCCGGGCTTCCGGGCAGGGCGGGCAGGTGGACGACGCCCACGAGCAGCCCGCGGGTCTTCGTGGTGACGACGCTCATGGAGAACCTCCGCGTGACGAGCCCAGGCCGCCCAGACCGGCGGCTGGCAAGAACTGGGGCTTGCCGAGCTGCCCCTTCACCTGGAACGCGTAGAACCCGTCGGGCGTCTTCGCCCGCTTGACCGTGGGATCGAGCTCGAAGAGCGGCGGGATGTTCGACCCGGGCGCGCCGAAGAGGCTCTTGGTCTTGTCGTTCTTGCCGCGGTAGCCGTCGTTCACCTTGAAGCGCACCGCGAGATCGAGGCCCGAGTCGTTGGCGAGCTCGCGCATCTGGATGCGGCCGTCACCGGCGAGCTCAAGGTCCTTGCCGGCGGCGCCGAACTTGCTGACCTTGAGGACCCCCTCTTTCGCCTCCGCCTCGAAGCGGAGCGCCCCCACGGTGAGCTTCGGCAGCTCGAGCAGACCCTTGATCTTCGCCTTGCCGTCGCCGACCGAGAGGTCGCGGATCTCCAGGTTGACGACGCCCGAGCCCTTCGACGCCTTGCCCTCAGGGAGCCGCAGGTCGACCTTCCCGAAGAGCTTGCCCTCCATCGGGACGCCGAGCTGTTGGCTCAGCATCTCGATCTTGCCGACGTCGACCGAGTCGAACTCGACCTTGATGATGCGCTCCTTGCCCTTGTCGATGAACTCGCCGTCGATCTGGCCCTCGAACGCCTTCAGGGTGAACGTGACGTCCTTGTTGCCGACGAGCAGGGCGAGCAGCGACACGCGCGCGCGCGCCTCGTCGAGCTTGAGCTCCACCGGCGGCTTGCCAGGCTCGACCGGCGGCATCAGCAGGTGGACGCCGGTCGCGCGCACGCCGGTGACGAAGTACGAGTCGAGGGCGTCGATCTGGAGCTCCTGCTGCGAGCTCGACGCGCGCTGCTGCGCGTTGAACGTGGAGACGAGCCGCTCCTTCAGCTTGTCGTAAGGGAAGGTCCACGAGAGGAACACCAGGAAGGCGAAGAGGAAGAAGGTGGGGTACAGGATCCACCGCCCGGCGGCGCGGAGGCGCTCCTTGAGCTGCTGGTTCATGCCGTACCCCCTTCGGTCGTGTGGCCCACTTCCAGGTGCATGCGGAGCACCGGGCCCACCGCGCTCACTTCGGCTCCTTCTTGACCGGGGCCTCCGCGCGATCGTACGCGGACACGCCCACCTCCACGTCGAACGAGTCGGGCTCGCCGCTGCGCTTGCGCACGTTCAGCCGCGACACGGAGACGGGGTGCCCGCTCTGCTCGAGGCCTTCGAGGAACTTGGAGACGGGACGCATTCCGGCTTTCTTGAAATGTATCAAGGTATTGCGCTCGACGTAGCGTTTTCCGTGGGGCACCTCCGCGCGGTCGACCGAGTCGCTCACGTCGAGCTTCTGCGTGCGCGCCGACTGCTCGAGGTAACCGGCCAGGGCCGGGGCGCGACGGCCGTACCGCGCGCCGATCGCGTCCTCGCGGCTCTTGCGATCGCGCACCTTCGCGCGCGCCGCCTGCACCTGCGAGAGCGCGGCGCGGAGCTCTGTGACCTCCGAGTCCTTGCCGGCCGCGAGGCCGGAGAGCACCAGGGGGAAACCGAACAGCACGAGCACGCCGAGCACCAGCAACCCCACCGTGAGGGAGCGCTGGTCGCGCGGGCTGAGGTTCGCCTTGATCGCCATCACTTGCCTCCGCTGGCGCTGGGCGCGGGCTGCGCCGCCCCGGAGCCCTTCTTCGTGGCGCCGCGGACGTCCTCCGGGCACTTCAGGTCGAACTCCATCACGTACTTCTGGCGCTCGCCGCCGACGACCTGGTTCGTGCGCGTGATCTTCACGTCGCTGAAGCAGCGCTCGGCCTTGAGCGAGGTCATGATCGCCTGCGCGTCGGGGATGGTGCCGACGATGCCGTGGACGATCACGTGGCCCTTCTGGACGTCGAGCTCCTCGATGTCGTGCACCATGCTCTGCGGGATGTTCTCCGAGAGCTTCACCATCACGTCGAACGCGTCCGCGTGCGGCATCGGGTCCTCGTCGGCCACCTGGGTCTGCTTGGCGAGCAGCTCGAGCGCGCGCGACGCGCTCTCCGTGCTCTCGCCGAGCACCTCCTTCGTGACGGTGCCGAGCGCGCCCTCGAGGGCCGCCCGCTCGCGCGTCGCGGCGTAGAGCTGCGCGCCGGCCGAGAGCAGCGAGATGAAGAAGATGGCCGTCGCGAGGCCGGCAAGCAGCGGGACCTTCTCGCGCACCCACGCGAAGCCACGCTCGAACGACAGCGCGCCCTTGCGCAGGTTCATGCCCAGCGGCCGCGGCCCGACCCCGAGCGCGAGCCCGAGCGCCTTCGCGAAGCGTGGCACCTCGGCGAGATCGACCGTTCCCGGCCGCTCGAGCTCCAGCGCGGGCGCGGGGATGCGCACGACCTCGAGCCCGAGCTCGCCCGCGAGGAAGCCCTCGGCGCCCGAGACGAACGCGCCGCCCCCCGCGAGGAACACCTTGGTCGGAGGCTTGCCGCCCGCGGCGCGGTGCCCGAGCACGGTCGTGCGGACCTCGCGCGCGAGCTTCGGCGCCGTCTGGGGCAGGCCCTTGGTGCCGAGCGAGAGGGTCCTCGCGAACACGGGCTCGCCGCCCTCGAGCACCACGAGATCGCTCGAGTCGTTGCCGAGGTCGAGGAGCAGGGTCGGCTCGGCCGTCGCGAGCGCCGGCGTCCAGCCGAGGAGGTTCGCGAGCGTGAAGCCGCCCACGCCGACGCGCTCGGGCTCCACGCCCGTGGCGCTCTTCACGAGGTCGATCCGCGCGCGCACCTCGCTCGTGGGCGCGACCGCGCACAGCACCGACAGCGTCGGGGACTTCTCCGCGCCCGGCGCCTGCGGGAGCACCCGGTAGTCGAAGACGGCCTCCGACATGTCGAACGGGATGACCGGCTCGAGCTCGAAGGGCAACACGTTGCCGAGGACGCGCGCGCTCGACTGCGGGAGCGAGAGCGTCACGAACGCCGCCTTCGACCCCGGGAGGGCCACGGCCGACGCGTCGCCCATGCCGCCCTTCTCCCCCAGGAGCGCCTTCACGGCCTCCCGGATCACCGTCGGCAGGTCCGCGTCCGGCCCCACGTCGCGGCTCACCATGCCGATGAGGGCGGTCTTTCGGTACGAGAAGCGGATGGCCGCGATCTTCACGGCCGACGCTCCCACGTCGATTCCCAAGCAGACGCTCATGAGAGACTCCTCATCTTCGGCTCACTCGACTCGGTAGTAGATGACTTGCCCCGCGGTCTTGGGCATTTGCGGGAACGCGGCGGTGAGCGCCGCGGAGTTCGCACCGGCGAGCGCCTTTCCCGCGGCCGCCGCGGCGCCCGCCGCGTCCGCGGCGCCGCCCGCGCCGTTCAACCCGGAGACCAAACCGCCCATCGCCGCGTCGAGGCCCGGGGTGTGCTGGAAGTCGACCACGGCGTGGACCGAGACGCGCGTCTCGCGCTTGAGCCCACCCTTCTTCACGCCGACCGCGTACACGGAGAAGACCTTGCTCTCCGTGGAGATGCTCTTGCCAAACTCGGCCTCGCTCTTGAACGCCACGGGCTTCATGCCGAAGGCGGCGAGCACAGGGCCGAGCTGCCCCTTGCCTGTCATGGTCTGCACGAAGTCGTTCGGCGTGCCGAAGAGGGGCGCGCCCATCGTGAGCCCGCGCGCCATGGTCACGCCGGTGAGGAACGTCTGGGCCTGGGTGACGTCGGTGCAGATGGGCGCGGTCGGCGCGCCCGCGCACACGATGCCGAGGAGGGTCTGCGGGTTCGCCGTGTTGACGTTCACGCGCCCGGTGCCCCACACCGTCATGGGTCTCTTCTTCGGGTTCTCGGGCGCTGGGTCGACGAACGTCGCCCAGAAGTCCTCGCTCACCCCGCGCACCGCGTGGAGCTCCTCGAGCGAGTCGAACGGCGCGTTCTTGCGGCGGTAGGGCTTCGGGAGGAGCTGGTAGTACGCGTCCTCCGCCCCGGCGGTGGAGGCGCCGGAGAGCTTGCTGAGGTCGCAGTTGAAGAGGCGCTCGTCTTGGTCGGACCAGTCGATGATGGCGGAGCACACCGTGAGGCGATCGGTGAACTGCCCCGCGCCGTCGCGCTGCTCGAAGAGGGTGTTGTACTGCGGGGGCGCCATGAGCCCCATGAGCTCCTGGGCCAGCCGGATGTGCGCGATGTCGTTCGCCGCGCCCAGGTTCACGTTGATCTTCGCGTCCTCGTCCACGATGACGAGCTCGAAGCGCCCGTCCTTCAGGCCGAGGTTCTTGCCGGTCTTCGCGTCGACGCCCACGGTCGCGCTGAAATCCTCGCTGCCCTCGCCGTCGTTGAAGGCGCCGAGCAGGCGGTCGGAGAACTCCCACACCGGCAGCTGCGGCGGCGTCTTGCGCATCATCATGAACAGCGGCGCGATGGCGCCGCGGATGGTCGGCTCGGTCGCGATGAGCAGCCGCGCGAGGTTCACCGCGCTGCGCGCCGTGTACTCCGCCTGGATGGCGTCGCGCTCGGAGGTGGCGCTCGCGGCCTCCGCGCTCGTCTCGTCCTGGAACTCCGCCAGCATGACCGTGAGCACCGCGATCGCGCCGAGGACCATCACGAGCGCGATGCCACGCTCCTTCGCCCTGCGGCGCGCGCGACGGGAGGCGCGGGTTCCGTGGGCGCGCTGGGCGGGTCGGGCGCGGGCGCTCATTGGGAGATCCCGAAGCTGAGGGGCTCGCGCATCGGGATCATCACCTTCGTCGTGTAGGTGTACGCGGGCTCGTTGCGGACCTCCTTCATGGTGAGCGTGATGCGGACCTCGAGCGGCAGCCGGCCCGGCTGCCCCGACACCTGCGTCGTGTCCCAGGTGTCCGTCCACAGGCCCGTCATGGGATCGAGGTACTTGAAGTGGAGCGACTCGACGTTCTCGGCGAGCACGTTCACCACTCCGCCGCGCAGCGGGTCGAGATCGATCGGCGTCTGCTCGCGGCGCACGAGGTCCATCTTGTCGGCCACGTCGGGGTCCTTCACCACGAAGTAGCCGAGCTCGCACTGGTCCGACTCGTGCGACTCGCTGTCGATGCGCCTGTGCGCGAACGCCGCGAAGTCGAGCCGGTCGAAGTCGCGGCTCGACCTGCCGGAGAAGGCCGTGAGCCGCACCACGAGCGCCTGGCTCTGCGGCTGGTGGAGCGTGAGGAACGCGCTCTGCACCTCCCGCGCGATGCGGTCGACGGCGAGCCGGCCCTGGCGGGCGCGGTCCACGCGCAGGGTCTCGCCCTTCTTGCCGCGCGCCATGGAGTCGAAGGCGCCGTAGATGAGGATGGAGATCATCGCGAGGATGCCGAGCGAGACGAGGATCTCGAGCAGCGTCATGGCGCGCGAGCGCCCGCGGAGCGCGCGCGGCCTCATGGCAACCCCGGGAGCGGCGCCTTGAAGGGAGACGTGGCGGGGCTCGTCGTGGAGGCGCCGCTCGCGCCGCTGGCTGCGGGCGCGACGCCCGCGTCGATGCTGAACCCGAGGCCACCGCGCTGCGGGTTCGTGATGAACTGCACGAGCTCGAGCTCCTTCGCCTTCGGCCCCTCCTTCCACTTGACCACGACCGTCACCCGACGAATCGAGGCTTCCATCAGCAGCTTGACGCTCGGGTAGACCATGCCCATCACGGTGGTGAGCATGCCCTGCGCCGCGCCGGGGCCGAGCTGGCCCTGCAGGTTCTGGATGCCTCCGTCGAGGTTCAGCTCCCCGGTGCCCGCCGGGTTCGAGAGCAGGCTCAGCGCGCCGCCGTCGCCGCCGCCCGCGCTCGACAGCAGCCCGCCGCCGTCGTCGAGCGAGTTCTGCGGGGGCTGGGGCAGCTCGACCTTCTCGAGGCGCGTGTCGCACAAGAAGCCCTCGCGATCGCCGTCCAGGCAGCACGAGACCTCGGTGTCGAGCGCGTCGATCTCGGGGTACCCGTCGCGGAGCATCTTCTCCTCGATCTCGGTCATCTTGCAGCGCGCGAGGTCCGCCGCCATGCCCATGTTGGCGGCGCTCCGGTTGCTGGCGGCGAGCCCGCCCTGCGCGGAGAGGATGACGCTGAGCAGGAGCCCCAAGATGGCGACCGCGACCATCACCTCGAGGAGAGAGAAGGCTCGCCCTCCGCGGCGACGCGCGGCGCCTGCGCGCACCTCGGCCCGGCTCACAGGCCACCCCCGGTGTCGACGCGGTCGGACGCCTCCTCGTCGGTCGTCGGCGGCTTCGCGAGCTCGCGCGCGCCGTCGTGCGCGGTCACCTTCCCGGTGAGCGGCGCAACCTCGAGGGTCACGGTGGCCGCGTCGTCCACCCGGCAGCGGGCGCGATCCTCGGCGGCCTTGCCGCACACGAAGAGCTGCACGGACGCGCGCTCGGTCTGGCCGCCGGGCCAGAAATAGATGTACGCGCGCCCCTGCGTGCGCGGCTCCGCGTCGTGGGCGGTCTGCACCGCGCGGAACGCGACGCCGCGGGCGAGCGGCTTCGGCCCCTTCTGCTTGGCGCTCACCGCGACGCCCGCGGGCTCGATCGCCTTGAAGCGCGGCTTCGGCGCCACGGGCCCCTGCACGATGCGCGCGGTCTCGGCCTCCGCCTCCTGCTCGGCCGTGGTCGCGCCCTCCGCCCCGCCGGTGGGCGAAGCGCCCCTCGACTGCACCAGCATGGGGCGATCGGCCTGCTCGAGCCAGAAGGTCTGCTCATCGAGGTCGAGCACGAGCCTCACGCTCCGCGAGGTCGCGGTGGCTTGTGTGTACCCCACACGTATCGCACCCGCCAGCGTGGTCGACGACTGCCGCAGCCGCGACGACGCGAGCTGCCCCGTGCCGGCCAGCACGCCGCCCGTCACCACGCCGATGATCGCGAGGACGATCAGGATCTCGATGAGGGTCATTCCCCTCGCCG
>CAZHGG010000281.1:0-7433 GCA_964531755.1 uncultured Polyangiaceae bacterium | reverse complement strand
GCCGGGCCCGGCGTCGCCCGCGCCGGCGCAGGAGGATCCTGCCGATCCGCTCCCACCGCCCACGCCGGTGGTGCCCACGGTGCTCCCGCCCGACGAGGCCCCGCCGTGAGCCGCGCCACCCGCACCGCAGGAAGGACCGCGCCATGATGCGAGACTGGGGCCTCTCGAACCGAGGTTCCGCGCAGGCGCGCGAGCACTTCGACTGGACGCTGTTCCTCGCGAGCTCGATGCTCGCGGTCGTCGGCGTCATCAACCTGTACTCCGCCACCAGCGCCGCGCGCGCCGCGCTCTCGGACATCTACATACAGCAGATCTATTGGCTCGTGCTCGGCGGCATTTTCGCCACGATCGTGTGCGTGGTCGACTACCGCCACTACGAGCGCCTCGGCTACCTGCTGTACGCCCTCGGCATCGTGCTCCTGCTCCTCGTGTTCATCCTCGGCAAGGACATCCGGGGCAGCTCGCGGTGGATCAACATCGGGAGCTTCAGCTTCCAGCCGAGCGAGTTCACGAAGATCTTCCTCATCATCGCGCTCGCGAAGTACCTCCACGACGACCCGAAGAGCGAGGGCCGAACGCTCGGAGATCTCCTGGTGCCGGCGCTCATCGCCGCCGTGCCGACGCTGCTCGTGCTCAAGCAGCCCGACCTCGGCACCGCGCTCATCCACGGGCTCATCTTCACGACCATCTGCCTGCTCACGCGCATCAAGTGGCGGAGCGTGGTGCAGCTCGTCGTCGGCGCCGCCGTCGCGCTGCCCCTCGCGTGGGCGTACGGCATGAAGGACTACCAGAAGAAGCGCATCACCACCTTCCTGAACCCCGAGGAGAACTTGCTCGGCTCGGGCTGGCACGCGCACCACGCGCGCGTCGCCATCGGCGCGGGCGGCGTGACCGGCCAGGGCTTCATGAAGGGCACCCAGAACCAGTTTCACTTCCTGCCCGACCAGCACTCGGACTTCCCGTTCGCGGTGTACGCGGAGGACTGGGGCTTCCTCGGCGGCGTGTTCCTGGTGTTCCTCTACGCGTTCCTCGTGCTGTGGGCGATCCGCGTGGCCTCGTCCGCGAAGGACCGCTTCGGGGCCGTGCTCGCGATCGGCTGCGGCGCGCTCATCTTCTGGCACGCCGTGTTCAACCTTGGGATGGTGACCGGCCTGCTGCCCGTCGTCGGCGTCACGCTCCCGCTCTTCTCCGCCGGCGGCTCGAGCGTGCTCACCATCATGATGTCGCTCGGCCTGCTCATGAACGTGTCGATCCGGCGCCACGCGACCACGGGCGGGCTCATGTAGCGCGGGCGCCCGACCTCGCCGCGCGCCCTTCAGGGCTTCTTCAGCTCGCCCCACACCGCCTGCGCCAGGGCGCAGTTGTTGACCTGGCGCTGCATCGCCGCGCGGGTCTCGGGGTCGGTCATCGCGCGCTCGCCGGCCATGAAGAACTGGCCCTCGGCCGTGCGACGGAGCCGCGCGAGCACCTCCCGCGTCTTCAGGTTCACGAGCACCACGCGCGCGGGGTGCGCCGTGGTCTGGAGCTGCTCGACGGTGGGGACACCGCCGTCGGCCTCCGCCTTCGCCTCGGGCGTGTCCTCGTCGAGCACGAGGAGGAAGAAGTGGGCCCGCCGCACGATCTCGATCGCGAGCGGCAGCTCGGCGCTCTGCGCCTTCTCGTACTGTTGGCGGAACACGCGGAGGCGCATGTCGTTGTCGGCGCTCTTCACCTCCGTGACCCAGCGGTCCTCGAGCACGCGGGCGGCAGCGTATGCCTGCCGCAGGTTCCAGGGGCGGTCCTCACCGGCGCCGGCGTCGACGCTCGGCGCTCGGCCGCCCTTCAGCAGGCACGCCGAGAAGCCGTCCTTCTGGGAGTCCTCGGCGGCGCGCCGCAGGGTCGCGGCGTCCACGGCCTGCGCGAGCCGCAGGCGGAGATAAATACCCGGTAACGTTCGAAAATCCCACGCCGCCGCCTCGGGCTTGACCAGGTCACCGGCGTAGGGCTCGCGGGCGTTCTCGAGCGCGATGCCCTCGACGAGGTCGCGCACCGGGCCCCACTCCTTGCCCACCGTCACCGCCGCCGCCCGCTGCTTGCTCAGCAGGTCGGCGCGCGCCGCCTCGAGCTCCCGGTTCGAGGTGAGGTACGCGGCGACGATCACCGCGAGCACCCCGCCCCCCACGAGCAGGAAGAACGCCGACGTGGGCTTCCCGAACTTGCGGGCCTTGCGCTCCTCGCGCATCACCGCGACCGACTTGAGTCCGCGCTCTCGCTCCATCCTCGCTCCATGCCCCGCGGCGCTCCCGCCGCGCGTGGAAGGGGCCGCCGCCCCGGCCGAGCCGCGCCCACGGGGCGCCGCTCCAAACAGAAACAGCCGCCCGGGGAACCGAGCGGCTGCCTGGTCGAGGGCGCCCGGTGGAGGCGCCCGATGCCTACTTCTCCTTCGGGATCATGTTCACCATGAAGCTCACGTTCGGGTAGCCAGAGAAGGCCGCCGTCTGGAACACGCTCTTCACGACGATGGCGGGGACCTCCTGGTCGATCTGCAGCACCACCACGCCCGGGAACTCCTTGTTCGGGTGCAGCTGCTTCCAGAGCTCTCGCTTGCCCTTGAGCACGTTGAACAGCTCGTCGATGCGCTGCAGGCGCTTCGAGTCTTCGATCGCGCGGGTGTTGCCGGCGAGGTTGCCGTCGACCAGGATCTGGCTGCCGGCGATGGCGACCAGCGGCGCGTCGATCATGTCGAGGGTGTTCTCCGCCTTGGGGAGCGTGACGCCCTTCGCGACCGTGGTCTCGCCCGACGCGGAGAACGTCATGAGGAGGAACACGACGGTGACCACGAGGAAGTCGATCATGCTCGTCAGCGACAGGGCCGCCGAGATCGAGCGCTTGCCCCCGCCCGTCACCTTGTGCTGGACGAACTTGAGGGGGATGAAGTGCATCAGGCGTCGGCCTGGTTGTGCGATGGTCATGCCGGTCTCCTCAGTTCACCGCGAACGTGACGTTGAACGCGGGGACCTTCTCGGCCTTGCCGCCGACGGTGTAGTCGCGCTTGGCCTTGTAGATCGCGTCGATCGCACCCACGAGGTACACGTATTGCGTCTCGTTGTCGGTGTGCAGCACGGCCTGGTCGAACTTCTTGTCCGAGCCCTCGCGGTGCGTGCCGGTGGTCTTCCACTCGGCCTCGATCTTCGCCGCCAGCTCCGGATAGCGGACCACCTTGGTGGAGCCCTCCTTCTGGACGTTGTCCTTGCGGGGCACGTCGGTCGTGTTCACCACGGTGCCGCCCTGCTTCCACACGAGCTTGAAGTTGTTCGGGTCGTTCATGTGCACGTGGAGCTGCTTCTCGGGCTCCACGGTCACCTGCTCGTCGGGCCGCGGCGGACCGGGCACCTGGGCGTCTGCGTTCAGCCGCGCCATCTGCGACCACACGGCCGTGATGAGGAGGAACGAGATCGTGACCAAGAGGAGGTCGATGAAGGGGATCATGTTGACCTCCGAGTCTGTCGCTCGTCGGCCTTTTCCGCCCCCGCCGCCTACGTCTACGCCTGCCATGATTGCTTCTCCACCGATTCAAGTTTGAGGCGAAGGCCCGCGGACGACCCGCGGACCCTCGGCTCTAAAGATGGCCTGGCTACGAAACTCCGCCTCGAGCGCTCAGGCGCTGAGGTTGACCTTCTGGCGGTTCGTGACGACGAGGTTGAGCACCTGCACGCTCGCCTCGTTGATGTCGTCCTCGAGCTGCTGGGTCTTGCCGTTGAGCACGGCGAACCCGATGAGGCCCATGAGGGCGACGATGAGGCCGAACGCGGTGCAGTTCATGGCCTCGCTGATGCCCTCCGCGAGGATGCGGGCCTTCTGGCTCGGGTCCACGCTCTCGCCGGAGACGGCGCCGAAGCTCGTGATGAGCCCCGCGACCGTGCCGAGGAGGCCGGTGAGCATCGAGAGGTTCGCCATGAGCGCGAGGTAGCCGGTGCGCTTCGCGATCTTGGGGATCTCGCGGAGGGCGGCCTCGTCCATCGCGGCCTGGACCTCCTCGTCGGGGCGGTTCACCTTGACGAGGCCCGACTGCACGATGCGCGCGAGGGGCGCGTTCGCCGCGGAGCACATCTTCACGGCCTTCGCCACGTCGCCCGCGAGGATGCACTTCTGCATCGTGGCGAGGAAGACGTCCTTGTTGATGGACGATCCGTACAAATAGATGGCGCGCTCGATGATGATGCCGATCGTCACCATGGACCAGAAGAGGATGACCCACATCATCTTCCCGCCCTCTTGAAAGTGCTTCCACATGCCAGCCATCTGAATCCTCCACTCGGGGCGGCGACCGCCGTTGCTTGAGCGCGACACTGCGGCGCGACTCACTAGTTCGACCTGCTGAACGACCACGCGTACTTCGGTAGCGTCCGGCGCGCGGACGTTATCTGAACCCCCGGACGCGACGCAAGCCTCACGTTCGGTGAGACACACATTGGCCGGGAGGCGCGCAGAATTGCCGCTAGGACGCCTCCCGTCAAACAGAACTTTGGAAAAATATCAGGCACATGCCGTCTTCGAGGGGGGGCGAAAAATTACAGGCGCTGCACTGAATGGCCGTGCAGCAAAAGGCCGCTCTTGGGGGCCCTGGCCCCCTCGCCTCGCGGGTCTCTCCCCCGTCCTCCCGTCGCGCCGTGCCGCGCCGCGCGCGACCCCGACCCGGCGAGGCGAGGGCGCCCGCGAGCGGCGGCGCTCCGGCCGTCGAATGGGCGGGCTCCACAACGCACCCAAGGCGTTTCCGCCGAGCCGGGTTTTTCGTTGCTGAGGCGTTGACTTCGCCGATCCAAGCCTTGTATCGTCCCGAAGATTAGGGCGTGCGCGCGGTCGCTCACGGTCCCTGGCTTCGTAGGTTTCCGTGGTTTCGCTTCGGCGATCCGGTATGTTGGTTCGCGAGTCTGCGCTGAGGCGGTCCCACGGCACGGAGCCGTCGGCGCGACGCGCGAGGGTATAGAAAGGAGCATCGGGGATGTTCGTTGTCCTTCTGAGTGAAGGTAAGGCCGCAGCATCGGGCAGCGGCGGCTTGATGGAGGCGTTCAAGGAGAACCCCGTCTTTCTGTCGTTCAACCTGGTGGTGAGCGCGATCGTGCTCGCGGTCATTATCGAGCGCGCGGTGTTCCAGCTCGGCAAGTACCGGGTGAACTCGAAGGAGTTCTTCGCGCAGATCAAGAAGCTCGTCACCGCGGGCAACATCGACCGGGCCATCAAGCTCTGCGACGCGGGCGACTTCCCCACGCTGCAGCTCGTGAAGGCGGGCCTCACCAGCGCGAGCAAGGGCCCCGACGAGATCGACGCGGCGATGAGCGAGAAGATCAGCGATCTCAAGCCCGCCGTGGAGAAGCGCATCGGCTCGCTGTGGTCGCTGGCGAACATCGCGACCCTCATCGGTCTGCTCGGCACCGTCGTCGGCCTCATCCACACGTTCGCCGCGGTCGCCGACCCCAACCTGTCCGCCGCCGACCGCCAGCGCGTCCTCGCGAACGGCATCGCGGAGGCCATGTACAACACGGCGATGGGCCTCGGCATCGCGGTGACCTGCATGATCGCGCACCTCGTGCTCCACCAGCGCGCGAAGAACATCCAGCACGACCTCGACGCCACGCAAGAGCGCGTGTTCAACCTGCTCACGATCCAGACCCGCTCTGGGAACTACTGACCGAGGCCCACCATGGCGGAGGTCAGCGAAAAGCTCTCAGCGGCGCAACGATCGAAGGTTCGCCGCCTCTCTCAGCCGAGGGAGCTCGCTCCCGACGAAGAGGGCGGCGAGCTCAACATCGTCCCGTTCCTCGACATCGTCACGAACGTCCTGATGTTCGTCCTCGCGACGATCTCCGTCACGTTCACGGCGACGATCGACAGCTACCCGCCTCGCGCGGGTGGCGGAGCGCGGGCGCCCACGACCAAGACCCTCAGCCTCACGGTCATCATCGTGAGCGAGGGGTTCAGCATCAAGGCCGCGGGCGGCAACGTGGCGCCTGGCTGCTCGGACACGGGGCCCGGGATCGCCATCCCGAAGAAGGGCACCGAGTTCGACTACGAAGGCCTCCGCGCCTGCGCCGCCAAGCTCAAGGCGTCTTCGCCCGACTTCGCCAACGAAGAGCAGGTCACGGTCAGCGCGAACCCCAACATCCCCTACCAGACGGTCATTGGCGCGATCGACCATCTTCGTGAAGCGCCCAACCCGCAGGACCCCACCAAGACCGTGAAGTTGTTCCCCGAGGTCAACTTCGGCTTGGCAAGGTAAGGACTCGATGGCCAATCAGCCCACCGCCGCCCGACCCGTGATGGCGCCGCAGAAGGCCGCCAGCATGGCGACCTACAAGCGCGAGCTCCGCAAGGCAATTCGGAAGAACGCGGCCGAGCCCGAGATCAACTTCCTCAACATCACCGCGATGTTGGACATGATGACGATCATCCTCGTCTTCTTGTTGAAGAGCATGAGCTCGCAGTCGGCCTCGCTCCCGAAGTCGCAAGACCTCACGATGCCGAACAGCCTCCTCACGACGGAGGCCTCGCAAGACGGCCTCGCTGTGCTCGTCTCGAAGTCGTCGATCATCGTCGACGACTCCGAGGTCTGCAAGGTCCCGGCCGACGCCACCCACGGCGTGGAGGCCCGCTACAAGCGCAACGGTCCGAACGATCTGTTCATCCAGCCGCTCGCCGCGTCGCTCCAGCAGTGGCGCGAGCGCGACCGTCAGATTCGCCTCGCGACCGGCAAGGACGCGAGCTCGAGCGAGGCGATCCTCATCGTCGACAAGGACACGCCCTACCGCCTGCTCGTCGAGGTGCTCTTCACGCTCGGTCAGGCCGAGTTCGCGAAGTTTCACCTGATGGTCATGCAGGCGCCCAAGAAGTAGGCCGCTCTCGCGGCGCGCTCCCCCTCGCCTCGGGCCTCCAGCCCGGGGCGAGCGTGTTTTGTGCGGGCGTGTCTCGTGGCCTGCGTCAGGGGTCTCGCGCGATCACGACGAGGTCGGCGAGGTTGTGCCCGCGCGCGACCGTGACGGAGGTGCCGAGGGACTCGTGGAGGGCGCCCGTGTCGTAGGCGCGGAGGGCCTCGCGCGCGCGCGGCGACCCCGCGAGGTCCTCCCGGCGGACGAGCGCCCCCGCGTGGCCGCTCGCGCCGTCCACACCGTCCGTGGCCAGGCAGAGCAGCGAGACGCCGCGCGGCAGCCGGGGGCCTACCATCGCCGCCAGATGCGAGGCGCGGCCCCCTCGGCCACGCGCCAACGCGAGCTGCGGCAGACGCAGCGTGCACTCGCTCGGGAACACCCGGGCCTCGCCGGGCGCGAGGGCGCGCGCCTCCGCGGCGAGCGCGGCGACGACCTCCTCGGCGTGGCTCGTGAGCGCCGGCCCCACGCGGACGACGCTGCGGGGCCCGAGGCGGGCCTGGAGGCGACGCGCCACGCGGCGCGCGAAGAGCT
>CAZHGG010000280.1:0-7481 GCA_964531755.1 uncultured Polyangiaceae bacterium | reverse complement strand
CGCCGCCATCAGCCTGCGCGGCGCCGACCACCGGCGTGCCCGCCTGAGCCAGCGCGAGCGCCGGGAGCGCCGCGAGCGCGGCGGCCGCGCCGAGGTTGATCCAGCCGCGGCGGCTCACGGGAGCACCTCCAGAGTGCACTCGCTCCGCGAACCGACGACCTGGGGCTGCTCGACGACCAGGCGGATCGGCGCGGGCCCGGCGTCGCCGGTCAACGGGGTGCGCGTGAGCGGCGCCGCGCCCGCGTCGTCGGTGACGCCCGAGCGTGACATGGATTCCGCCGAGCGGCTGAAAGAGGCAGTCGCGCGCGACGAGCGCTTCATCGGCGTCGGCGAGGCGTGTGGGCGCAACGCTCTCCAGCACGCCGACGAACTCCAGATAGCCGGCGTCGCCGGGGTGCCGCTGTCCACCACCCCGGCTGCGTGCACGGTCGCGCTCGTCCGGGCGCCGTTCGTGCACACGTAGAACGGAGCCGACACGGTCGCGCCGCCGGCGAACGAGACCTCGAGGCGCTGCACGTCGCCGCCGGAGCCCGACCTCGGCGAGAGCCACACGGAGCCGGGCGGAACGATCGAGCTGAGCGTCACCGTATACGCACCGAGCAACGTTGTCCAACGCATCTGGCCCTCCCCATCGCGCCCCGCGACCAGAGTCGCTCCGCGCAACTCAATCCCACACGAGCGCGAGAGCTGGGTCAATACGGAACTCGATCCGATAACCAAATTTGCTTGGGCAGGGGAGCGCACGCGGTATGGCCGCAACTTCTTGCACGCCACTCTTGGCGTAGCCGCAACTTCTTGCACGCCACTCTTGGCGTAGCCGCAACTTCTTGCACGCCACGCTTGGCGTGATCGACTCACGAACGCGAAATGGTGCACCGAGGGTAGTTCGTTGCTCCGCAATCGTGGTCGCCGTGATCCACCGCGCGCAGGCGCCGCAGCAGCCCGTACATAGGGCACGCTCGCCTCGCCGTCGGTGGTGGCGCGGGTGGTGAGGAACGCGGCGGGACGCAGCCGACGAGGTACGAGTACAACGCGCAAGGCAACCGCACGAAGACGACCGACCCATTGGGCCGCAATATGCTGCTGCTGTACGCCACGAAGGAGATCGACGTGGTGGCCGTCAAGCAGCGCACGGGCGGCACCGTCGAGGCCCCCGTGTGGACGACGGTGTCGAGCGCCACGTACGGGGCGGGCGCGCCGCCGTGACTACGACGGCGGGCTCGGCATCGGTCGCCGCCGCGCTCACTTCGGCGCTGGTCCGCCGGGCGCCGCGACCGCCGGGGTGACGCAGGCCGCCAGGTGAAACAAGAAGAAGGCCAGCGCCGCTTCGCCCGGCCCCATTCGCGCGGAGCACGAGCGCGGAAATTCAGGACCGACGCCGTCGCCCTCGGAGGCTTGGTTCACGTGGGCGTCGATGTGCACCGCGCGGCCGCACTGCGCCGCGGGAGCCGCGTCGATCGGAAACTCCACCGAAATGACCCGAGGGCCTTCAGGAGAAGAGGGCGCGTTCGGTCGCGAGGAAGTGGCCCAGACGTGGGCCCTCGCAGGATCCACGTAGGCGACGTTGTCGAAGACGCTCTCGAACTCGATCCTCCCCTCCGCGGAGTCCGCCGAGCCGGGCGACGCCGCTCGAAGCCAGTCGCGAAACGTGGCGCCCTGCACAGACTGCGATGCGACCCGAACAGGGTGCCCGCCATCGTGGCCGCCGCCGAGAATGGGGATGGCCCGCCGGAGCGCGGCGGAGGGGGAGTCCCGGTACCACGTGTACATGTAGTCGGTGGTGAAGATGCGCCCCCCGGCGTCGAGGTACCGTGTCATGGCCGCGTTGGCGGCGGGCCCCTTGTTCTCCAGCCGCTCTGCGCACTCGCAGGAGAGAAGCGCCATGTCGTAGCGGCCGAGGCCCTCCTCCCGCGACCACAGGGCCTCGGCGGGAGGGGCGCCACGCGGCGCTCGCGCGGGATCGACGGCGCCTCGGTAGACATGAACAGCCCTCGCGTCACCCTCCGAGGCGGTGCCAATTTCGGCCGCGTCGATACCCAGCTTCGGCAAAATGCAGCCAAGATCGTCGCACGCGCCGGTCGTGAGCGCGATTCGTGGCATGCTCCCCTCGGAGCGATTGCGCGGCAATCGCGTGAGGTCTCCGTCGAGGCGCTGGTTCGCGCAAGGGCTCACGTTCGGAACCGTCACGGCGCGACGCCACTTGCCGACTTGCACCACGACAGGCACATTCGCCCCGACAGGCACGTCCCGCAGCGTGAACGTGCCATCCGCCGCGGAGCTCGTGATGGCGACCGGACGCTCGGGCAACCAGGCGGCGCAAGTCGCACAGCTCGCGCCCAGCGGAAGGGTCGGGAGAGCACCATTTGGAACATAGACGACGGCGCCGACGACCGGCAAGGTGCCGTTCGGCGCGGTCACTCGGCCGGACAACGACGTATCACCGCCCTCCGGGCACGACACGCGATCACACTCGAGGCCTACACATGGCCCGGGCGAGGTGGTGTCGGCGCCCGAGTCGAAGAGCGCGGAGCCGCGGGGCGTGGAGGCAGAGTCCTCGACGCCGATCGACCGTTCGTGCGAGCCACACGTGACAAAAGCGAATACAAATAGCGCGCTGGCGAGCGGGAGGCGCCACCGAGCAGCCCCCCGGACGAGGGACACCGAGGGCAGGGGAGTGGGCAGCCGAGTGGACAGCGGAGTGAGAATCGAAGTGCGCATAGGTACTGGCATGGCCTGGCCCCGCTCCGCACGAAATGCTCGTGACATGGCGCGAGCGTGCCGTCGAAGTGACGTGATGACTTGTGGTCACGCCGAGCGCGTGTGAGTGATCGCACCGTCACGCTCGTCGTGTGAATGTGCCCCCGCCAGGCCGTGCAGTCCCGAAGATCCGACGTGGCGAAGGTCGAATTGTCCTGTTGAGCGGACGCACTGTCCGGCTCGCGCTCCGCGCTGTCCGGTGCCGACTCGGCCATGTCCGGCACACGGCTATTCGTGTCCGACACGTGCGTTGCCATGACCGGCTGGTCGATTGCCAAGTCCGGCTGCACTTGTTCGCTTGCATGCCCGCAGACGCCGAGACATTCTCTCCGCGCGCCGGCTCGTGATCGCCACGAGTGGCACCCACGGGAGTCGAAATGAACCTGTTCGCTCGAACACCAGGCCGTCGACTGCGCACACTTGCGCCGGTCGGCATCGTACTGTTCTTCGGTGCATCGTGCAGTCAACGCTCCGGGCCAGAGTTCGCGCCGACTCCACCCGAGTGTACGCAGTTCGCGTCGATGGTGGGCGCATGTTTTCGCTCGCCGGACGCCGAGAAGGCGACGCGCGACGGGTTCCCCGCCATACAGAAAGACGACGTGGGCGCGCTCGAGACTTTGCGCGCGAACTGCAGCCGAAACCTGAGTCAACTACGGAGCGACTGCCGATGACCTTCTCCCGCAAGAGCAGAAGCGGCGCCCCCCTGCTGAAGAACCTCGCCGCCGTCGCCCTCCCCGCCGTGGTCGCCGCCGTCGCTGTGCTCGGCGATGGGGCGATGGCGCGAGCGGACTCGTCCTCCCCCACCGGCGCTGGCTCGGGAATCTCTGGCGAGGGGGCCGGCCAAGGGTCGGTCAGCACATCCACCGGCGGAGCGACGACTTCGATCACGTTCGATCTGCCGCCCGCGCGAGGTGAAGCCCAGCCCTCGCTCTCCCTCAACTACTCGTCGTCGTCGGGCGAGGGGGAAGCCGGCCTCGGGTGGCACCTCTCCATTCCGAGTATCAGCGTCGCCAGAGACCCCTACGCGGCCACGGGCGAGTTCCCGAGCGGCAACGACCGGTACCGATGGAACGGGCGCCCGTTGGTCCGGACCTGCACCGCCGGCGCCTGCGGCGGGGACCCCATGGCCGCGGCCGTCGGCGCGGCGGCCGTATACCGTCTTCAGGCAGAGACGATGGAGGCCACCTTCTACTTGCTCCCATCCCGCACGTGGGTCGTCCGCTATCGAAGCGGAGTCGTCGAGGAATATGGCCAGGGCAAGGCGAGCGAGAGCGAAGGCGCCATCGTCGTCAGGTCGAACCTCAGCTCGCGGGTCGATCGACATGGCAACCGGGTGGAGTACGTGTGGTCGAAGGACCCGACGGGCGACCAACGCGGCGGAGGCCTCTCCTACCTGACCCACATCTTCTACACCCAGCCCGCCGGACAGGGCGCCTCCGCGCACTCGGGGTACGAGCATCACGTCGCCGTCACCTGGCAGACCCCCGGCTTCCAGATTCCACGTCAGCGCACGCCCGTCTGGGCGGCGACTCCGCGCTATCGCATCGCAGACGTAACGGTCGCCAGCAAGCCGCCCTCCGGCGCGGGAGCCCGCGAGGTCGTGCGAAGGGTTCGGCTGAACTACTACAGCGACAGCGACCCTCCGACGGTCGCTCCGGCTGACCGCGCGCCCTTCGCTGGGCGATCGTTTCTCCGTACGGTCCAGGTCGAGGGTCGCTGCACCGAGCCGACCCCCGAGCCCACGGTCGCCGAGGACGATCCGCCCACTCCGCCCGCGGGCCCGGCGTCGTGCCCCACGCTGCCGGCCACCACGTACTCCTATGCTCGCCCCGCGGAGCGAACGATCCACCACAGCGTGGCCATGCATCCGCGCGTGACCGGAGGCGCCATGTTCGGCGTGGCGCGCGTGACGTCCGTCGACATCGACCGCGACGGCTTCCCCGACTTCGTGGACGGGTACGATCCCGCCCGCCAGCGCGGCGTCGCGCGAACGGTCTACGACCTGCTCAACTCGACCGCGAGCGTCGTTGAAGACTGCCCTGCGCGTGACCCGCGCCCTGTTCCCGTGCCGCTCCCCGTGGTCACCGACTACGACCTGCAGCTCCCGTATCTGCTGCATCCGATGGCGGCGCTCAACGCGATCGGCCAGTGGGGACACCTCGGCCAGGGAAACGCGATCCTGTGGAAGGCTGGCCCCGACACCACCGCGGGAAGCGTGAGGTGGGCTTCGGCGAAGATCGACCCCGACACGAGCGCGGGGATGTGCGCCACCATGGGCACCGAGCACCCGGCCAAGAGCTGGCAGCTCACGCCGATCGACACCACTGAGCTTGCCGGCTTACCCGCGCCCATCGTCCTCACCGGCGACGTCGACGGCGACGGGCTCGTCGACGGGATGGTGCGATCGACGTTCGCGAACGCGGCGACGAGCATCCGGCGCTCGCGTCGTTACCTGGGCGCGGGGCCCGGCTCGACCGCGAAGCACGTAAAGGCCTTCGACACGGCGATCGCCGGTCCGACGTTCTATTCCTCCCCCGAGCCGATCCCTGGCGTTCGCGCGCTCGTCGACATGAACGGCGACGGCCTCGCCGACGTGGTCCAGACCGATCGCTACACGCCCGACGACGTGGGCACTTACTACGGAGCCTACAAGATCGCTCCGAACGAGACCGTGCGGCGCTTCATCGAACGCACCAGGATCACGTACGACTCCCTCTACCCCGCGGTGCCTGCACCGGCGCCGGCTGCGTCCCCTCCCGGTCACGACCCGTACTTGTCTCCGGATTCGTGGCTGAACGAAGGCCGGCTCCTTTCCTCCACTTCGCCGCCCATGGGCACCGTCCAGATACGCGCGGAGTCCGAGCTCGCCGGACAGCCGACGAACACCCAGGGCTACATCTACTCGAGCGCCGAGGACCCGCTTCGGCCGATGGCGTTCGCCGACCTCAACGGCGACGGCTTCACCGACGTCTACCTCTCCCGCCCCGCGCAGGGCGGAGGCGCCGCGGTGACAGTATACTTCAACGTCGGGGGGGTCTCGCTTCGACGCTACTGCGAGGCCGACCCCACAGGTGCCGCGTGCGACGACAGCACAGACCCGGTAGTCGGAACGCAGCCCGTCTCCCGCGGCCACTACAGGCTGATGGCGGTCGACCTCGACGCCTCGGGCGTCGCCGACCTCGTGCTCGTCACGAGCCATCATGTCGAGGCCATGGGCCTGGTGGAGCGCGCGGTGCCCGGAGTATTGACCGAGATCGACAACGGAATCGGCGGCAGGACGACCTTCGACTACGAGACCTACCAGATCCACATCGAGCAGCAGCGCGTGGACCGCGGCTGGCCCGAGGTCGCCGACGGCGACAAGCTGGAGGTCGTGGTGCCGGTGGTCAAGTCGGTGACCGTCACCAATGGGTTGTCCGGCGTGGCGGCCCATGAGGCCACCACGCGCTACCGGTACCGGAAGCCCGCGTTCGACACGTGGGCGCGCGCGTTTCGCGGGTTCGGCGAGGTGACGACCCTCCATCCGGGCGGCGAAGCGACGCGGAGTACATTCTTCTTCTCGCCGTGCGATGCGCGCTCTGGGTGTGCGACGACCGGTGACGACGACCTCACGTCCATCCACGCGGGGAAGCTGGCGACTACGGTCGAATTTGGCGAAGACCCCGACGCGCCTGGCGTCGCGGCGAACGCCTCGCGAAAGGTCCTTCACCAGACGTTCTACCGTTACGGCATCCGCACGCTCCCTAGTGACGAGGCAGAGCGGCGTCGCCACTACACCTACGAGCGGAGCGTGACCGTGCGCCTGCTGGGCGGTGAGGCCAAGGCCACGAACCAGGTGATCCCAGTGCTCCAGGAGGGCGACAACCCTCCGACCACCACCGAGGTCGAAGCGTGGGCGAACCCCGCGCAGCGGCTTCTCTACCGGGAACAGGAGGTCACCAACGAGGGCAACGTCTCTGTCCGCCGCGACTACGGCGAGGTAAACAGCGACGTTCCCTTGGTGCCCAAGGACACGCCCACCGTTACGACGACCACGTGGCTCGAGGTGGCGCCCGGGCTCTGGCGCCCCGAGTACGAGAGCGTGGCGGGAGAGACCCCAGCGCAGACCCGCTGGACCCGCAGGGCGTACGACGCCAACGGCAACCTGGCGCACGTCCAAGCCTTGCTCGCGGGGTCCCAGCTGCCCCAGCGCAGCCACGAAGACTTCGGCGCCCCGGTCGCGGGGTTGCCCCCGGGCGCCTCGAGCGACGGCTGGGTGCGGCTCGTGGAGTACTCCTACGACGCCTTCGGAAACGTGCTGACGAAGACGGGGCCCACGCTGCAGACCGTGATGGGCACGCGGCCCGTGGACTGGACGCGCGTGGAATACGACAATGTCTTCGCGCATCACGTCGCCCGCACCACCGTGGGTCTCGATGGGCCGACAAGCGCGAGCGGACGCCTGCTCGTCACATCCTACCTGTTCGACCGCGGCCTTGGGCGCACCACGGAGGTAAATTCCCCGCACTACGAGCGAACACGGATCGAGTTCGACGCGTTCGGCCGCATCCGCGCGGTGCTCGACCCGTCGAACGACTTCCCGCTCGCGACCAACGCTATCCCCATCACGACCAGGATCTACGAGCCCCGAGACCAGCTCTCTCGGGTGTGGACCTGGCAGCGCAACCCGAACGAACCTGCTTCCCCCGGGAGGCGCCACATCGCGTACATCGACGGGCTCGGGG
>CAZHGG010000279.1:662-7490 GCA_964531755.1 uncultured Polyangiaceae bacterium | reverse complement strand
GCGGCGACGGGAGGAGGGGTCGGGAGCGAGGGGCGCGCGACCTGGTCTTGCATCGGATCGCGCACGGCCGCGCGCCGGTTCGCCGCGGTCGCCGCGACGACGAACGAGCGCATCGCGCGCAGCTGCTGGTCGTCCGCGTGCACGGCCCGCAGGATGAACTTCGCCGGCCCCACGCGCCCTGGGGCGGGCGCGCCAAGATCGACGTCGACGGGCTCCGCGAGCAGCCTGGCGTCGCGGTCGTACATGACCTTCACGGGGGGCCGCGCGAAGTTCATCGGGAGCTCGGGCGTCGCCATCACGACCGCGAGCTCGCCCGAGGAGAGCTCGACCATGGTCCCGGCGGGGTACACGCCCAGCGCGCCGATCAAGAGGCGCACGAACGCGCTCTCGGTCGTGTCGGTCGCGCGGTTCATGAGCACCTGGAGCGCGTCGTCGACGCTGAGCGTGCCCTCGGGCCCCGCCGCGCGCAGCTCACAGAACGCCCGGGCGACGCCGATGATCCTGCTCAGCACCGTGGCCGTGCGGCGCCCCGCATAGAGCGGACCTATTCGATAGGCGCGGCGGAGCCACCAGGCCTCGTAGACGAGCGCGCCGCGCACGCGCGACGCCGGGTGGAGCTTGCCCATCGCGGTGCTCACCGCGACCGCGCTGGCCGGCACGAGGTCGAGCTCGTCGTCGTTCAGCTTGCGCGTCACGCCGCCCATCCCCACGCTGAGGCGCGCCTTGCCCGCGTCGAGCAGCAGCGCGGCCATCGCCGCGTTCGAGAGCAACACCCGCTCGGTCGTGAGCTGCCGGGCCATCGCCACGGTGAGGATCGCGGTGCCGACCGCGATGGTCGAGGGATCGACCGCGGGGCCCCCCTGCGACGCGAGCGAGACCAACAGGCGGCCGTCCTCGTCGGCGTGCGCGACGATCTTCTGCGCGAGGCGCTTCACGCGGCGGGGCAGGCGGTCTTCGCCACGCTGGACGTCCGCGAGCATCCCGCGCACCGTCATGACGGCCGCCGCATACGTGCGCGTCACCCGCTCCGAAGGCGCCAGCTCCTCGATGACGGCGTCGAACGCCTTGCCCTCCGAGAGCGTGACGCCCGGGATCGGCACCTCCCGGAAGCGGGCGCCGAGGGAGCGGTCACGCCACACGTCGGCCAGCCGGGTGCCGAGGAGCACCACCTCCGCCTGCCCGAGGATGCGCGCGAGCGTGAGCTCCCTCACGTTGCACGCCGCCAGCAGCGTACCGAGCTCGACCGCGATGGCGTGCGCCTCGCGCGACGTGCGGAGGATGGCCCCGTTGACGAAGACCGCGTCCCCCATGAAGAGCACGGTCACGTCTTCGCTGGAGCCGTGGCGGCAGCACTCGAGCACCGCCTCGATGAGCGCCTTCGACGACGCCGTGACGCTCTCGTTGTTGGCGCTCGTGTGGAGCAAGCAGCCCTTCACGAGGCGGTAGAGGCACTGCACGACCGCCGCGGAGGCCTCACGGAGGGCGGCGGTGCGCTTGACGGCGCCCGGCTTCGGCGCGGTGGCGTTCATGCCGCGCTCCCTTCGGTCGCTTGGCATAGACACGCCGCTCGCCGCTGGCTCGCTTGCGGGTTCATGCCGCGCTCCCTTCGGTCGCTTGGCATAGACACGCCGCTCGCCTCGGGCTCGCTTGCGGGTTCACGGCGACACCTCGCCTTCGGCTCGGGCTCGCCGTCGACCTTCGTTCGCCCCTTCGGGGCTCACTTCCAGGTTCATGCCGCGCTCCCTTCGGTCGCTTGGCATAGACACGCCGCTCGCCGCTGGCTCGCTTGCGGGTTCACGGCGACACCTCGCCTTCGGCTCGGGCTCGCCTTCGACCTTCGTTCGCCCTTCGGGGCTCACTTCCAGGTTCATGGTCACGGCGCACCTCGTGACGCGCTCGCCGCGGTGGCCCCGGCCCGCCGCGCGACGATCGCCGCGATCGCGTGCTCGGCCGCCTCGCGCACGGCGTCGGAGTTCCACCAGCGCTTCTTCGCCGCCGAGGTCGCCGCCTCGATGGCCTCCACCGAAGACGACGACTCGCGCAGGATGTCGGCGGCGAGCGCGCGCGTCGCCTCGGCGCGCTCGGTAGGCACGAACTGGTACTTCATCAGCACTTCGGAGCACACCGCGTCGGCGCGCGCCGCGTTCAGCTCCCACAGCGAGCGCATCCACAGGCGCCGCTCCTCGAGCGGCAGATCGTGGAACGAGGCCGCCTGGATGCGGAGCACCAGCGTCGGCCCGGCGAGCGCGAGCCCGCGCGCCACGACGAGCCGCAGCGTCTCGCGGCGAACGTCCGCCTTGTCGCTGTCGAGCATGTTCTTCACCTCGACGCGGACCTGCTCCTTCTTCTCGTCGCCCATGTGCATGAGCGCCTCGAGGCGCACCGCGAGGTGCGGGCTCGTGAGGGCACGGTCGAGGGCCGCGAGCGCCGGCGCGCTCTTCGCCGCGCCGACGAGCTTGACGATCGCGACGCCGAGGTCGGGCCCGCACGTCCCGAGCAGCTCGCCCAGTCGAGCCTCGCTCCCCGGGGCCCAGCGACGCATGTACTTGAGCATCACCGCGCGGAGCGGCTCGGACCGCACGGCGTCGAAGCATGCGCAGCACGCGAGCAGCATCGAGTCGTTGCCCAGGAGGTCGAGCGCCTTGGCGACGCCGACGATGAGCGCGGAGTCGATCTCGATCTCGGTGCTCTCGTCGCGCGCCTGCTTGGCGAGCTCCTGGAACACGGCCGTGAGGGTGCTGAACGGCAGCATCACCCGGGAGATCGCCTGCTCGAGCTCCTCGCGCTCCGCGGGGCGGCGCAGGCCCAGCGCGCCGGTGAGCGCCTCGAACAGCTCGAACACGGCGGCGTGCGAGTGGAGCGCGAGCTGGTCGACGGTCCACTCCCGAAGGGCCTCGTCGACGCGCGCGGCGTCGCCGCGGCTCCGCGCGAGGAGGTAGCCGTCCGCGAAGGCGTCCGCGTAGCGGTCGCGCCACTTGTCCTCGCTCAGGTTCATCTGCGCGCCGAGCGTGGCGCGCGTGAGCGGATCGACCGAGAGCGCCGCGGCCGACTCGCCGCTCGCCTTCAGCTGGGCGATGAGGTTCAGCTGCGCCGCGCGGTTCGCGAGCGAGTCGTCCTGCTCGTCGCGGTCGAGCTCGGCGAGCCTCACGAGCTCGAGCGTGACCGCCATCGCCTGGGCCATGGCCTCCGCGTCCCCCTCGCCGGTGGCGAACGAGTCGATCGCGACGTACGCGATGTGCTCGAAGCGGCGGTCCCACAGGGCGGTCACCGAGTCGTCCTCGGCGGAGGTGAGCGCGGAGACCTCGCGGACGAAGATCGCGACGAGGTCGCGGAACTCGTCCTCGGTGACCCCGGGGAGCAGCTGGATGCGCCGCACGCCGTCGCCGAAGAGCTGGTACGGGATGCGGTCGAACGGCATGCGATCGGGCGCCCAGATGCTCGCGCCGTGCGAGAAGAACCCCGCCACCGCCACGTCCCAGAGGATGTGGTTGGGGTAGGCCGCGAGGGAGTCGACCGCCTGCTCGAAGGCCGTGCGCAGGCTCCGCGCCGAGTTCGGGTGGTTCCACCCGTACTGGCGCACGTCCGAGAGGCACACCCCCACGAGCTTCCAGATCTGGGCGAGGCGCTCCTTTACCGCCTTCCTCCCGTCGTCCGAGAGCTCGTCGGTGTCGCCCCCGGCCACGTTGGTGCGCACCTTCATGCCCCCGTCTTTGCCGGGGGCGGAGGCGCCGAGCAGGCCCGCGCGGAGGCCCGCGAGGAGCCCGCGCAGCTCGCCGAGCATGGAGCGGGCGTCTTGGAAGCGCCGCTCGCGCTCGTAGGCGAGCGCGCGATCGACGAACGCGACGAGCTCCACGGGGAGCTGCGGCGCGACGTTCGCGATCGACGGCGCGGCCTGCGTGGCGGCCAAGACGAACGACTCCGCCTCGGTGCGGGCCTCGTTCAGCTTGTGCCCCGTGAGCGCCGTGTAGAGGCACGCGCCGACCGACCACGTGTCGGAGCGGCCGTCCACCTGGTCGACGAGGCCGAGCGCCTGCTCGGGCGCCGTGTACGAGGGCGTGCCGATCGCGGTGCCGGCCCGGGTCGCGTCGGCCGCGCTGGCCCCCTCGCGCATGCGGGCGACGCCGAAGTCGAGCACCTTCACCGCGCCGTCGCTGGAGAGGAAGATGTTCGCCGGCTTGATGTCGCGATGAACGATGCCGACGTCGTGGCACTGCGCCAGCAGATCGAGCACGGTGTCGAAGATCTCGAGGGCGCGCTCGGGCGGGAGGGTGCCGCCGGCCGCCACGCGCGCGTCGTGCAGGGTCTCGCCGTGGAGCAGCTCCATGACGAGGAACGGCTCGCCGTGATCGCTCGTGTCATCGTCGATGACGGCCACGCGCGCGGGGTGTTCGACCCGGTTCGCGATCTTCCCCTCGCGCAGGAAGCGCTCGCGAATGGAGACGTCGTTCAGCAGGTCCGCGGCGAGGATCTTGACCGCGGCCCGCGTGCCGTTGCGGTGCGTGGCCGCGAACACGCTCGCCATGCCGCCCACGCCCAGCAGGCGGTCGAGGGTCCACTTGGCGTTGAGCGCCGAGCCGACCCGCGCGCGCGCCGCGGCCTCTGGATCGAACGTGGGAGGGTCCGCCGCCATGGAGCAACGACAGAATACCACACCATTATGGACACCTTCGACGTCCTTCGGCGGTCGACGCGAGGCTGACCGCGCGAGCAGTGCCGCGACGGACGAACCCCCTTGCGGCGGCGGCGAGCCCTGGCACGATGCGCACATGAAGCTCGCCCCGCTCGCCTGCGTCGCCCTCCTCGCCCTCGGGACCCTCTCGCTCGCGTGCACCGTGGAGACCACGAGCGGCAGCGGGAGCACGCCGAGCACGACCCCCGCGACCATCACGGTCGACGAGACCTGCCGGCGCCTGCTCGCCGCGGCGTGCCAGCGCAAGGCCGACATCTCGTGCTTCGCCGCGACCGAGGTCTCCAAGTGCGAGACCACGTCGTTCGACGCCTGCAAGCAGAACAGCGCCCAGTCCATCAAGGACAACGGCGCGGATCCCGCCAAGGTGGACGCCTGCGTCGTCAACATCAAGGCCGCGGCCGACTGCGCAGCCGTCGACGCGACCGCGAAGTGCGGGTGAACGTGCGCGCGCGAGCGGGCGAGCTAGCTCGCGTCTGCCGTGAGCCTGAACGTGCGCAGGAACGACGCGAGATCGCGCCGCAGATCGAACACGACCTCGCAGGTGGCGATCGTGGCGCCGCGCGCGTCCTCGAGGACGGCGGGCAGGTGGGTCATGGTGTGGGCGAGCGCCGCGACGCGGACGGTCTTCTTCCCCACGAAGCGCACGCGCTCGCCGTCGCCCGCGACGAACGTGAAGTCGTAGCGCAGCTCGCGCGCGCCCAGCAGGTCGAGCTCGAGGGTGCCCTCGAGGGGGCAGCGCGCGCCGTACCCCTCCGCGACCACCTCGCCGTCGATCGCGACCCGCGTCGTGCGCGCGAAGTCCGCGAGCGGCCCGGAGCGCGCGCGGAGCGAGAACGAGATGGGGCGCCGGGTGGCCTCGCCGACGCGCTGGAAGGTGCCCGCCATGGTCTCCTCGAAGGCGAGCACGCGGCCGCCCTCCGGCGCTGCGCTGGCCCGCGACGGCGCCGCGGGGCCGAGCCGATCGAGGCGCCCGTCGAGCTGCTCGGCCGCCCGCAGGGCGAGCGCCATGATGGTCATCTGGGGGTTCCGGCCGAGGCTCGACGGCACGGCGCTGCCGTCGGTCACGAAGAGCCCCGAGACGTCGTGCGCCTCGTTGTCCGGGCCCACGCACGAGCGGCGCGGATCGGTGCCCATGCGGCACGTGCCGAGCGGGTGGTACGCCGTCACCTCGAAGTCGCCCGCGCGGAGGCGCGTGCGCCGGAGCCGCTCGAGATCGGCCTGGTCGCGGACCTCCTCGCAGCCGTGGGCCATCGGGAGCACGCGCTCCGCGCCCGCGCGGAGGAACACGTCGCAGAGCACCTCGATGCCGCGCTGCATGCGGCGAAGGTCGTGCTCGTTCAGGTCGTACGTGATGAGCGGCGAGCCCCCGGGGCCGCGCCGCACCTGCCCGCGGCTCGTGTCTTGGATCATGAGGCCGAAGCTCGCGAGGTTCGCGTAGCGCTCCACCACCTCCATGAAGCGCCGACCGACCCACGGCATGGCGATGGCGGCGACGTCGAGCGGGGCCGAGGCGCCCTCGAACATCAGCCCCTCGTCGGCGTACTGCTCGATCGCGTAGCTCTGCGGGATGCCGCGGGACATGTCGATGGTCTCGTCGAAGAGGGCCATGACCTTGGTGGCGGGGTGAATCGAGAGGTTCTTCCCGAGCCAGCCCGAGCGGCCGCAGAGGCCGCTGTCCGCGAGGAGCATGGGGGTCTGCAGCGTGCCCGCCGCCACGATGACCGCCTCGGCGCGGACCTCGAGCGTGCGCCCCGAGGCCAGCCGGGCCGTCACGCCGCGCGCGCGCCCCTCGCGCACGTTCACGCGCAACACGCGCGCGCCGGTGACGAGCTCCGCGCCGCGCTTGAGCGCCTCGGGCACGTAGCTCACGTCGGTGGAGCGCTTGGCCCCCGTGGGGCAACCGAAGCAGCAGAGGCCCTGGCCGTCGCACCCGGGCGCGTTGCGCATGAGCGGGCCGTGCGCGAGCCCGAGCCGCTCGGCCCCCCGCGCGATGACCCGGGCGGAGCCGCCGAGGTACGCCCGCGGCGCCGGCTCGACCTGGAGCATCGCCTCGACGCGCTCGTAGTAGGGCGACAGGTGCTCGGCCGCCAGCATCGTGAGGCCGTGGTCCGCGCCCCAGCGCGCGAGCGTTGCGTCGG
>CAZHGG010000279.1:0-652 GCA_964531755.1 uncultured Polyangiaceae bacterium | reverse complement strand
CGGCTAGATCAGGGTCCCCGCCGGCTTCAGTTCGAGCGTTGCGTCGGGCGCGCGGTAACACGTGCCCGAGTTCACCGTGGTGCTCCCGCCGACGCCGCGCCCGGCCATCACGGGCGCCGCGATGTTGCCCAGCGCCACGGTGGAGCCGAGGCCGAGGTACATGTTCTTGTACGCGGTGGTCGGCCGGCCGTCGAAGTCCGCCCGCGTGTAGAATGCACCATCCTCCAAGAGCAGCACCGCGCGCCCGCGCCGCGCGAGCTCGTACGCCGCCGCGGCTCCGCCCGCGCCCGTGCCGATGACCACCACCTCGCACGCGAGCTCGAGGTCCTCCGTGACGGTCGCTCCGTCGGTGACCTGCGAGCGCCACGCCGCGCGCTCCACGACCTTGGGGCCGGCCGGCGCGTACGCGCACCCCACGTGCGCGTACGTGTCGGGGTGGTCGAAGTGGGCCGACTTGACGAGCGTGAGGAGCGCGCGCAGCGCCCAGCGCTCGTGGCGCGACGGGCTCTCGCCCCAGGCACAGACCGCCTGGATCCGGCGCTCGAGCGGCAGCGCCGAGAGCCGCGCGCCGTGGCGCGGCACCGACCAGAGCTCCGCCGCCCACAGGCCGGCGCGGGCTGCGCGGGCCGCGGGCTCGCCGAGCTTCGCGAGG
>CAZHGG010000278.1:2632-7494 GCA_964531755.1 uncultured Polyangiaceae bacterium | reverse complement strand
GCAAGGGAGGAGTGTGAGGAGGGAACGTCCTCACAGAGCCAACGTGCTACCCCAAGGGTGAACCGGGCGCCGCCCCACCGCCCAAACTACCGAACCTCGAGCGCCGACTTGCAGGCCTTCTCGGAGTCGGCGTCGAGGGCCCCGCCGATGGGCACCCGCAGCCACCCGGTGATGCACTTGTACGCGGGGCCGTTGAACGCGAGCACCTGCCCGCCCTTGTGGCGCTCCACCTTGAGCGGCTTGCGAAGGAAGATGAGGGTCTCCGGATCGGTGCCGTTGCGGGCCATCACACGGCGCATCTCCTCCGGCTGGAGCGTCACCAGCGACTGGAAATTGTACCGCTTCTCTTCCTCGGTCGTCGGGTTCAGGCCCGAGCCCAGCGAGCCGTCCGGGTTGAAGATGCGGAGCCCCGTGCGGCCGTAGAGCCTGTACGCGCGCCCCGCCTGCCCGTGGCAGTCGAGGGTGCCGCACTGGCGCTCGAGGATCTCGTTCACGTTGGCTTTGTAGATGGCGTAGTCGGGCTCGAGGGGCGCGCCGTCCTCCGCCACGAGCACGGTGAGCCGCGCGTTGTCGGGCACCGAGGCGCACGCAGCGAACGCGAGCGAGCCGGCGACCGCCGCGCTCAGCACGAGCGCGACGCGGACGCTCCTTCGCTGGAGGAGGGCGCGAGGGCTACGTGCGCTCATGGCGGGTTCTCCGGGCACGGGATGAGCTGTTCGGGCTCCGCCGGCGGGCACGCCTCGTTGCCCGGGGGGAGGGCCTGGTTGCCCGAGGCCTCGGTGTCGTAGAGGCGCACGACCCCCGGGGTGTCGAACGAGGCGACCGACCTCGAGTCGGGGGGCGGCTTGTGGCAGCCCGAGCAGGAGCCCTCGCGGCCGATGTGGCTCGACATCGCGCGGTTCGCGCCCACGGGGTTGCCAGGGAGCGAGCGCTGGATGCTCACGAGCAGCGGGAAGCTCGGCCCGGGCTTCTCCTGGAACTGCCCGTTGGGCGTGAAGTCCTCGTCGCGAAAGAAGAAATTCCCCTTGCAGTTCGTGGTCTTGCACACCTGCGTGCCCTTCGCGTCGACCACGCGCACCCACGTGTTGCCCGCGCCCCGCCCGGAGAACGGGCCCACGAACACGGTGCCGGCGACGGCGAACGGCTTGTCCGACGCGGGGCCGGTCGTGCTGTGGCAGAGCACGCACGGCTGCCCCTGACGGTGGTGCTCGCCCTGGGGGATGTTCGGGTCCTCGTCGCCCAGCGCCTTGATGCTGCCGTTCTGCACCGGGTCGAGCGAGCAGCCGCCGACGAGCGCGGTCACGAGCGCGGTCACGAGCGCGGCCGCGCTGAGGAGCTGGCTGGAGCGGGGAGGGCGTGGCATGGGAGCGGAGGCGAGCGGTGCGGTCAAAACTCGGCGTCGAAGGCGACGGTGCCGTAGACGCCCGTGCGCGCGGTGAGGAACAGCGCCTTAAAATAGCGCGAGTAGAGGAGATCGCCCACGAAGCTGATGCCGTAGCGCACGTCGCCCTCGAGCGAGCCGAGGGCGACGCGCAGGCCGCCGCCGACGGTGGCTGAGATCATGGGCGACAGCTCGCGGTCGTTCGAGCGGTAGGTGAAGAGCGTCGTGGGGGTGATGCCGCCGGGGTCGGCGAGGGCGGGGTAGGCGAGCTGGTAGAAGTTCGCGGCCGTCTGCGCGTGGAAGCGCAGGTGCGGCCAGAGCCGCAGGCGCCGCGTGAGATCGACCATGTAGCGCACGTCGGTCGTGGACGCCTTCGTGAGCCAGGTGTCGAAATAGAGGCGCTCCTCGAGGCGCAGCGTCGCGTTGCCGATGCGCTTGTTGAGGCGCGCGCCGAACGCGTAGCGGTCACGCTCGGTGGGGAGCTGCTCGAGCGGGCGGATGGGCTGGCGGTACTTGTTGACGAGGTCGATGGTGGCGCCGTTGGGGACGAAGGGCGCGACCGTGACCGGGTCGAACGTGGGCACGTACCGGTAGGGCTTCGACTGATCGCCGCGCTCGAACTGCGCCGTCGCGCCCACGAGGATCACCATCGTAGGCGAGAGCACGAAGGTGACCCCGAGCTCGAACTCGTGCACCTGGAACAGGTTGTTCGTGGGGTTGTCCGGCCCGCGGTAGATGTTGTCGTGCGTGTACGAGTAGCCGAGCCTCGGCGTGATGAGCTTGTCGTTGAGGTCGGCCGTGACGGCGGCGCCGCCCGTGACGGAGAGGTAATCGGGCTCCGACGAGACGTTCATCAGCGCCTGCACGCCGAGGGTGCCGGGCTTGTAGCCGCCGCTCAGGCCGCCCGCGTACCGCCGCTCGCGGAACGGCGGCGACGCGGTGGAGACGATGTCGGGCGAGGCCGCGCTCACCGCGTCGATCAGGAAATTGCCGCCCACGTTCCAGCCCGACGTCGGCGAGGTCACCGAGGCGTTGAAGCCGGGCGACACCACGTAGACCGAGTTGGTGTCCGCGTAGCCGCTGAAGTCGGCGCCGACGCGGATCACCATGTTCTTGGTGTTCTGCGGGAGGCACTTCTGGACCTCCTCTTGCGACTTCGCCTGCAGCATGCACTTGATCTGCGCCGGCGTGACGGCGCCGCCCTGCGGCTTCAGGGTGATCGTCACCGTGACGAGCTCGCGCTCCTTGATGTCGACCTCTTGCTCGAACGTGGCGGGGAGCCCGTTCACGAGGCCCTCGGCGACGACCTGGTGCTTGCCCGGGTTCACGCTGAACTTCTTCGTGAGGGCGTTCGACGGCACGGGGCGCTCGTCGAACTTGACCACGAGATCGGCCACCCCGGCCGGGGGCGCGAACGTGACGTGCGGGATGCGATCGAGCAGGTCCTTCACCCGCTGGCGCGCCACCTTCATGACGCCCGCGTCGCGCTTCTGGAGGCCCATCTCGAGGGCCTTCTGCGCGTCTTTGGTGGCCTCCACGAGCTTGCCGGCGCGGCTCTCGCACGAGGCCAGGTGCAGGCGCGTGCGGGGCTGCTCGTCGAGCTCGAGCGACGCCTGGTCCTTGGCGATGCACTCGTCGAGCTTGCCCGCCTGGTCGGCGTCGAGGCCCTGCTTGGCGAGCTTGAACGCCTCGGCGCTCTTCCAGCCCTCGGGGACGGGGGCCTCCTCCGCTGGCGGCTCCTCCGCCGGGGGCGCGGCGCTCTTGGCGGCGAGCGCCCACTGGGCGCGGATGTTCGGCGTCACGCCCGTGGCCGGCAGCTTGGCCGCGGGATCGGCCCGGAGCGCGGAGGTGAACTGGGCCTTCGCCTCGTCCGCCTGCCCGAGCTGCGAGGCGACCATGCCGAGCGCGACGTGGACCTCGGCCTTGACCTTCCCCGTGCAGCCCTTCCGCAGGCACAGGCCGAGGGCGTCGGAGAGCTTCGACTTCGCCGACCCGAGGCTGCCCGGGTAGTCTTCGGTCATCGCGTCTTGCACGGCGTTGTGGACGGCCGCGTCCTCGCTCGCGTGGGCCACCCCGTGGGCCGTGAGCGCGGCCGCGACGAGGCCGCACGCTAGCGCTTTCGCGATCGTGGGCGACGCGCTCCTGCGGCCAGGAGGCGCCGGCGCACGCGGGCGAGACTGGCGCGTGGGGGAGCGCGAGGTCACGGCGCTAACGTACACGAAGCGCGGCGCCGCATGAGGGCGAAAGTCTTGAGAGATCTCCGCACGGTGGGGAGATTCAGTTGCAGCCGCAACCGCCGCCGCCGCCGCCGAGGCCGCCGGACGCGCCCTCGGAGACGCCGCGCACGTGGGCGTCCACACCGAGCGACACGTCGTCGGTCGTCATGGTGGGGTGCGCAAGCGTCCCGCGCTCGTAGGGCGCGACCTTCACGCACCCGATCTGCGTGACGGCGGCGAGGGCCAGCGCGACGAGCGCGGCCGCCGGCCGGAGCGAGGCGAGCGAAACGAGCGAAACGAGCGAAACGAGCGTGGTGAGCGAGCGGGGAGTGCGTGAGGAGCGCGTCATGATCACCTCCTCTCAAGGTAGCGATCCGGTCCGAGATTTCCACCCCGATTCGGCCTGGATCGCGCGCGCACCGAGGCGCGGGCGATCCATCGCGGCCTGCCGTTCCGAGTTGCGACCGCGTGATCGCGCGCCCAGAATGGGGCCATGGTGCGGTGGACGATGGCGCTCGTGGGCGTCGCTCTCGTGGGCGTGGCGCTGGCCTGCGGCGAGACCGACTACACGAAGGGCGAGTACGACAAGAAGTACGCCGACCCCGACAGCCTCCGCGGCGACTACCCGCCCGATCCGTACAACCCCGCGCTGGACGGGGGCGACGCGGGCACATCGGTCGCGGCGCTCTGCGATGGCGGCGGCCCGATCGACGGCGGGGCCTGCACCGTGAGCTTCAAGAACGATCTCATGCCGAAGCTCATCAAGGAGTGCGGCGCCTGCCACACGGCCACGGGCACCGCGCCGCGCATGGACAACGCGAACGCGGCGGCGACCTACGAGAACTTCCTGCTGCAAGGGCGCACGAAGCCCATCAACGGCAAGCCGTACATCAACCCGTGCAGCACCGACAAGGCGACCTCCACCATCGCCTGCAACATCGCGGCGACCAACCCGTGCGGCCTGGCCATGCCCCAGCTCACGCCCGGCGTGCTCAGCAAGGAGCCCACGCTGGCCGCCCAGCTCGACACCTGGCTCGGCTGCGGCTCGCCGAACAACTGACCTATCGCGCTGCGGTGCGGGTGGCCTTGCGCGGGGCGCTTCCTGCCCGGGGCCTCGGGTGCTACCCAGCGCGCATGGAAAGCGTGCTCACCCGGCTCGAGCGGCGCCTCGGGCGCTTCGCGATCCCCAACCTGATGTCCTACGTGGTCGGGGGCATGGCCATCGCGTTCGCGCTCGGCCTCGTGCGGCCGGAGATCGTCGAGGC
>CAZHGG010000278.1:0-2532 GCA_964531755.1 uncultured Polyangiaceae bacterium | reverse complement strand
AAGTGCGGCGTGCCCACCACCTTCTGCCTCGAGCACGCGCGCAACCACTGAGCCGGCGCGGGGCCTGAACTTCCCCGGGTCCAGGTCCGGACGTGGGCCCGTCCGGCGGGGCGCGCGCGCGCGCGGCGACGCCAGAAATACAGGGGAATACGACTGTATCCGTGGCCTCGTCGCGCGGCACGCTCGTTGCTCTTCCGTGGTCATCGCCGCAGTCTCGCGGCCCAGCCAGGAGCCTCCCATGCGCCACGTCCCCGCCCTCGGAAACGCCTTCGCCCTCCTCACTGCCGCCGCCGTCCTCGGGGCCTTGCAGGCCGGCTGCGCGGTCAAGACCGCCGACGGCGACTCCGACGTCCTCGGCGCGCAGGACTCGGCGCTCGTCGAGGACGACGGCGAGGCCTCCGAGGTGGAGTCCGACGCCGAGGCCGGCATGGAAGACCCGCTCTCCGGCGCCGACGCGGCGGATCCGCTCGGCACCGCGGGCTCGGCCGAGACCGACGCCGAGCTCCGTGACCGCATGGCGAAGAACCCCGGCCGCTTCTTCACGCCCGCGGGCTGCATCGTCACCACGGTCGACCCCAGCGCCAACAGCGCCACGAGCGTGTTCACCAACTGCGTGGGCCCGTACAACCGCCACACCTACAACGGCACGGTCGTCACCACGTGGTCGCGCGCGGCCGGCAAGCTCACGGTGAAGCACGACGCCGTGGGCTTCCGCGTCGACGCGGCCACGGTCGAGCACCACGCCACCATCACCTACGAGAAGTCCGCCGGCACGCTGGTGCGCACGCGGCAGGCGCAGACCACCGGCACCACGAAGAAGGGCAAGTCGCTCTCGCGCTCGGTCACGATGAGCACGGTGTTCGACCCCGCGTCGCGCTGCACCACGCGCGACGGCAGCGCCGAGACGACGGTGGGCGATCGCACGCACTCGCGCACCGTGACGGGCCTCAAGGTCTGCGGCAACCGCTTCGCGTGCCCCACGGCGGGCACCATCGTGCTGCAGCGCAAGAACGGCGACTCGGTCACGCTCTCGTTCGACGGCGCCGCCGCCGTGTCGGTGTCCTCGCCGCGACTCGGCCGCCCGGTGCGGCACGCGCTGCAGTGCCTCGCGGCGCAGACGCCCGCGGCCTCGACGCCTGCGAACTGAGCCGCGCCTACGCGCCGCTCAGCGCGGGCCGGCGCCGCAGTCGAGCACGATCTTGCCGAAGCCCACGTTCTTGGCGACGAGCGCGTGGGCCTCGGCCGCGCGCTCGAGCGGCAGCACCGCGTGCACGACCGGGGTGAGGCGGCTCGTCGCGAACAGGGGCGAGAGGTGCCGCTCGAGCACGCGTGCGCCTGCGATGCGCTCCTCCAGCGGCCGCGCCCGGAGCACGGTGCCCCGCAGGACGAGCCGCTTGCGCAGCACGGCCACGAGGTCGAGATCGCACCGCGGGCCAGCGAGCAGGCCGACGAGCACGAGGCGCCCCCGCTGCGCGGCGCACGCCGCGGACTCGCCGAAGTAGTCGCCGCCGACGAGGTCGAGCACGACGTCGACGCCGCGGCCGCCGGTGTGCTCGAGCACGGCGCTCGAGAACTGTGCATTCTGCACTAAAATGCCGACGTCGAGGCCGAGCGCGCGGGCGTCGTCGAGCTTCTCCTGCGAGCGGGCGGTGCCCACCGAGCGCGCGCCCACGGCCCGCGCGACCTGCACCGCGGCGGTGCCCACGCCGCTCCCGACGGCGTGGATGAGCACGGTCTCTCCCGCCGCGAGCCCGGCCTGCGTGATCATCGCGTCGTACGCCGTGAGGTACGCCTCGGGCAGCGCGGCGGCGGCGGTGAAGTCGAGCCCCTCGGGCAGCGCGCAGGTGACCTCCTCGTGGACGACGAGCGCCTCGGCGTACGACCCGCCGCCGACGAGGCCGAACACGCGATCGCCCACGCGGCGGCGGTGCACGCCCGGGCCCACCGCGTCGATCACGCCGGCGTACTCGAGGCCCGGCACGTCCTGCACCGCGTCGGGCGGGGCCGCGTAGCCGCCGCGCACCTGCAGGAGGTCGGCGCGGTTCACCGCGGTGGCGTGGACGCGCACGCGCACCTCGCCCTTCTCGGGCGTGGGCGCGGGGCGCTCTTCGAGGACCAGCTGGTTTTCGCGGATGGCGACGGCGCGCATGGCCGCAGCCTAGCAGCAGGCCAGGGCCGCGCGCGGGCTACTCGCTCTGCGGGAACACGCGGTCGTGCGCCGCGTCGTCGTGGCAGCCCCAGCAGCGCTCCGTCTTGCCGTCGAAGAGCAGCGCGCCGCTCGAGCCCACGATGATCCACCGCCAGTCGCCGTGCGCCGGATCGTAGCCCTTGGGCTTCTTCTCCATGGCCATCGTCGGGCCGCGCGCGCCGTCGCTCCGCTCGAAGTGGTCCATCACGAGCTTGGCCCCCACGGCGGCCTCGGCCGCGGGGCTCGTGGCGGTGAGCGCGGCGCGCCCGGCCTCGTTCGCGGAGAGGCGGTAGTCCCAGCGCCCGCCCGCGTGGCCGAGCGACGGCCGCTGAGCCCCGACGGGC
>CAZHGG010000277.1:6412-7517 GCA_964531755.1 uncultured Polyangiaceae bacterium | reverse complement strand
GCCGGCTCTACGCCGAGAAGGGGCTCTCGAGCGCCGGATAGGGACCCGGCGCGTAGACGGCCACGAACGCGTCGGGCCGCAACAGGCCCTCCTCGCGCAGGTCGGCGAGCGCGGACACGACGAGGACCTCGCCCTCGTGGCCCTGGGTGAGCTGCCCCCGCCGCACCTTGACCGCGAGGGCGCAGAGGCGCGCGCCGTGCTCGAGCAGCGGCTTCTCCACGCTCGCCAGCGCGCGCGCCGTGCCCTCGGTGCGACCGGCGGCGTGCTCGATCCCGATCGCCACGACGCGCGCGTAGCTCTTGGCGAGCGGGAAGCCCTCCCGCTCGAGGCGCGTGACGAGCCGGCGCGCCTCGGCGAGCTTCGCCTCCCGCGCGCCGTCTCGCTCGGTGCACGCGAGGGCCAGGGTCACGCGGGCGCGGGCGAAGAGCAGCCTCACGCGGGTCGACTCGGTGCGAAGCAGATAGGCCTTCTCGAGCTTCGGGACGATCGCCGCGAGCTCGTCGTAGGCGCTCTTCGGGTTCCCCTCGTAGAGGCTCACCTCCGAGAGGTTGACCGCGCGCCACGCGTGTTGAACGAGGAGCTGCGGCGGGCGCAGGCGCTCATCGAGCTCGTCGAGCTCGCGACGCGCGCCCTCGGGGTCGTCGTCGGCGAGGCGCAGCATCCACCCCACGAGCACGCGGAGGAGGATCTCGCCGTAGAGATCGCCGCGGGACCGGAACGCGTCGAGCTCGGCCGGGACGCGCGCGCGAATCTCCGCGATCCGCCCGAGCGAGAGGCGCGCGTAGTGGCCGAAGATGAGCGCGTTGTCCATCTCCCACGTCACGCCCGAGCAGCGGGTCTGGAGCTCCTCCGCGGCCGTGTCGCAGAGCTCCGCCGCCTCCGCGAAATCACCGAGGATGGCCTTCGAGACGCCCCGCATCAGCGTGGTCACCGCGCGGGCGTGAGGGTTGCGGGTCTCGTCGGCGAGCGCGCGCGCCTTCGCGTGCAGCCGGTCGATCGCCTCCCGCGCGCTCTTCCCCTCGGTCGCGCGGTAGGCCGCCTCGAACGCGAGCCCCATCGCGATGCGCACTGGCTCCCCGAGGGCGAGCGCGTGGAGGAGGAACCG
>CAZHGG010000277.1:0-6312 GCA_964531755.1 uncultured Polyangiaceae bacterium | reverse complement strand
GCGTGGTCCCCGGCCTCGGACGCGTACCGATGCGCGAGGCCGCGCTCGTTGGCCGCGAGGTAGTGCACCGCGAGGGCCTCCGGGTCTTGATCGCCGCGGCTCGCGAGCGCGCGGGCGAGCGCGCCGTGGTGGTGTGCGCGCTCCGCCTCGTCGAGGGCGCCGGCGACCACCTCGCGAATGCGGTCGTGGTACACCTCGACCTCGGTGCGCCCGTAGCGCACGCGCGTTCGAACCAGGTTCTGGGCGCGGAGCTCGCTCAGCACCTCGTCCCGCCCCTCGTCCACCTTGGCCGCCCGCATCGCGGCGTCCACCTCGGTGGGATGGCCCGCGACGGCGAGGATCTCGAGCAGGGCGCGCGCCTCGGGGCCGAGGCTCTTTCGACGCTCGAGCACCGCGTCGGCGAGGCTGACGGGCGTGTCTCGACTCCCCAGGGCGGCGAGCTGGCGCAAGAAGAGCGGGCTGCCGCCGGACTCCCTCGCGAGCTGGTCGATCGTCGCGTCGTCGGTGCCCTCCGGGAGCACCGCCGCGGCGAGCTCGCGTGCGGCGCGAGCGCCGAGCTCCTGGACCGGCACCTCGGCGACGTAGATGCCCACCTCGCCCGCGGCCAGGCGCTTCAGCGCGGTCACGAGCACCGAGGCCTCCGCGTCCTCGGTGCGGTACGCGGCGACGAGCAGGAGGCGGGGAGGATCGGGCCCGCGGAGCAGCGTCGTCAACAGGGACTCGCTGTCGGCGTCGCCCCACTGCAGGTCGTCGATGTAGAGCACGAGCGGCCCGCGGTCGGCGAGGCGCTGGAGCAGCTCGCGGAGGGCGAGGAACGCGCGCCGCCGCTCTTCCACCGCGTCGGGCGGCGCGCGGCGCCTCGTGCCGAGCTTGTTCTCGATCTGAAGGAACACCGGGAACACGCGGGCGAGCGCGTTGAAGTCGCGCGGGAGGATCGCGGCCACATCCATCTCGGGCAGGCGCAGCAGGTGCCTGCAGAGCGCGTCGACGAGGCTGTCCAACGCCTTGTAGGGCATCGTCTCGCGCTCGTAGCAGCGCTCCAGCACGAGCACGTCGCGTCGCTCGGCGCGGAGCACGTCGATGAAGTGCCTGAGCAGCGCGCTCTTGCCCATCCCCGACGTGCCGTGCACCAGCGTGACCACCGCGTGGCCCTCTTCGAGCTCGCGGAGCGACTCGTCGAGCGCCCAGAGGTGCACCTCCCGCCCCACGAGGGGGACGCGCGCCTCGGCCTCCGGCGCCGAGGTCATCCGCGGCGGCGGCTCGCTCGTGGGGCCGTGCGCGCCGAACGGGAGGATGGCCCGCAGCCGCGCGAGGAAGCTCTCCCCGTTGGGCCGCCGCTCCGGCTCTCGATCGAGCAGCGCCATGCACAGCTCGCTCAGCGCCGGCGGCACTCCGCGCACGACCTCCGACGGCGGCGTGGGGTCCATGATGAACTTTCGGACGATGAGCACGTGCGCGCCACCCTCGCCCTCGATCGGGAGGCGCCCGGTGAGCGCCTGGTAGGATGACCCCGACGGCGTACCAGTCCGAGGCCGCGGTGACCGGGCGCCCGGCGCCCTGCTCGGGCGACATGTACGCAGGCGTGCCGACCGCGCGGTCACCCATCGTCTCGGCGTAGCCGTCCGGCCCGAGCTCGGTCACCATCCCGAAGTCGAGGAGCACGACGCGCCCGCTGCTCGTCACGAGCACGTTCGAGGGCTTCACGTCGCGATGGAGCATGCCCGCGGCGTGGATGGCGGAGAGCCCCGCCGCGAGCTGCTCGAGGGTGCTCGCGAGGCGCCCCAGATCGGCCGCGCACAGCGGGCGGTTCGGATCGGGCGGGGCCTTGACCATCGCGACCTCGCCGAGCGACTCGGGCCCGGGGCCGCGGCTCCTCGGGCCCGCGGCGCGCGTGCTGCCGGGCGGCAGCGCCTCGCTCGTCGACGAGAGCCCCTTCTCGAGAGGGCGCTTCGCCGGCGCGACGTAGTCGAGCAGGTCGACCCCCTCCAGGAGGTCCATCGTGAAGAACCAGGTGTCGTCCATCACGATGAGATCGCGGAAGCGAACGAGGTTCGGGTGCTGCAGATCGGCGAGCGACCGAAACTCGCGCTTGAACCGCACGATCATCGACACGTCGCCGTTCTTGAGCCACTTGAGCGCCACCTCGGACCCGCGCTCGTGGTCGTGCGCGGCGTAGACCACGCCGAACGCCCCCGAGCCGAGGCACCGATGGACCGTGAACCGCGAGGACGAGCGAAGGACCTCTGGCAGCTCCAAGCTCACCGCGCCCGTCTAGCATCTCCGTCTGCCCCAGCCATCCTGTTTGGACGCGTCGTTCGGCTCAGCTAGGCGGCGGGTGAGCGTCGCGCGAGGTGAGCGCCCCCGTCCGTGACGGTTGCTCAGGCGCCGCGCTCGCGCTCCACTGGAGCCACCGTGGCCGATCCGATCGCCCTCGCCATCCCCGCCTTCTTCGTGGCCATCGGCGCGGAGCTCGCCGTCGCGCGCTGGCGCGGGCGGCGCGTCTACCGGCTGAACGACGCGATCACCGACCTGTCGTGCGGCGTGACCTCCCAGCTCGCGAACATCTTCGTCGCCGCGTCGCTCCTCGCCGTCTACGAGCGGGTCTACGCGTCGTACCGGCTCGTCACGTGGAACCACGCGCCGCTGTGGGTGCCGTGGGCGATCGCGTTCTTCGGCGTCGACTTCCTCTACTACTGGTGGCACCGCCTGAGCCACGAGGTGAACGTGCTCTGGGCCGCGCACGTCGTCCACCACCAGAGCGAGGACTACAACCTCGCCGTCGCGCTGCGCCAGGCGGTCTTCACGCACTTCACCACCGTGCCCTTCTACCTGCCGCTCGCGCTCCTCGGCGTGCCGACGTTCACGTACGCGCTCATGGTGGCCATCAGCACGCTCTACCAGTTCTGGATCCACACCGAGCTCATGGGCGTCGTGCGCGGGCCGCTGGGGTACGTGCTGAACCTGCCCTCCCACCATCGCGTGCATCATGCACGTGATGCCAAGTACCTCGACAAGAACTACGCGGCCATCCTCATCGTGTGGGACAGGCTCTTTGGCACCTTCGTGGAGGAGGAGGAGACTCCCCACTATGGGCTCACGAAGCCGCTCGCGAGCTTCTCTCCCTTGTGGGCGCAGGTGCACTATTGGGTCGAGCTCGGCGAGCGCATGTGGCGGCTCCCTCGCTGGCGCGACAAGCTGCTCTTGCCGCTGCGCTCGCCCGCGTGGCGCGACGCGAGCGAGGAGAAGATCGCGCCGCCCGCGCGCAAGTTCGACGTGCCGGTGTCCACGGGTACGCAGGTGTACGTGGGGCTCCACTACGCGGCGCTGCTCGTGGCCGCGTTCTTCCTCTTGTTCTACAAGCTCGAGGCGAGCGCGCGCGTGCTCGGCTTCGGCAGCCTCGCGGTCCTCTTCGGCGTGGTGTCCACGGGGGCGCTGCTCGAGGCCAAGCGTTGGGCCGTCCCGCTCGAGGGCGCGCGAATCGCCGCGACAGCGGGCCTCGTGTGGCTCATGGTGCGATGACATGAGCGCCTCGCCCCCAACCAGGATCGACAGCCTCCCGCGCCCGCGCGGGTTCGCCCTCCGCGCCGCCGCCGAGTTCTACGCGGGCTTCACGCCCGGCAGCGGCATGGCCCTCGCCGACCCCGCCCAGGAACACCCGAGCTTGACGCTCGCTTTCCGCCTCGACCGCTCGCACGAGGCGGTGGCGGTCTGCCTCCGCGAAGAGGGTGACCGCGTCGTGCTCGAGGGCGCCGGGACGGAGGACCACGCCACGCTGCGCGGACAGGTCGCGCGCATGCTGGGCCTCGACCAAGACCCGGAGGCGTGGCTCGCGGTGGGCGAGCGCGACCCGGTGGTCGGGCGCCTCCAGGCCGAGTTCCCAGGGTTCTTCACCGCGGCCAAGCCCTCGCCGTACGACGCGGCGTGCTGGGGCATCCTCGCCGCGCGCCTGCCGATGGCGCAGGCGGCCACGCTGAAGACCCGCCTCGCCGCGCAGCGCGGCGACGTGGTCACCCTCAACGGACGCGCGCACAGCGTGTTCCCCTCGCCCGCCCAGCTCGAGGCGCTCGACGCCTTCCCAGGGCTGCCCGAGCAGAAGCTGGCCAGGCTCCGGGGCATCGGCGCGGCCGCGAAGGCGGGCAAGCTCGACGCGGAGCGCCTGCGGGCGATGGACGTGTCCGCGGCGCTCACCGAGCTGCAGGAGCTGCCCGGCGTCGGCCCGTGGACCGCGAGCCACATCCTGTTTCGCGGCGCCGCGCTCGCCGACGGCCTGCCCACGGCGGAGCCGCGCGTCCTCCACGGGCTCGCCTCGGCGTACGGGCTCGAGGCGCCGACCGACGAGCAGTACGCAGGGCTCGCCGAGCGCTGGAGGCCGTTCCGCATGTGGGTGTGCGTGCTCCTCGCGCGTCACCTCGCGCGCGCCGGCGGATGGCGCCGCCCGGGCCTTCAGAAGGAGCGCGCCGCGGCTGGACGAAAGCTCCGGCGCACGTAGCCTCCGGACCGAGCATGGCGTATTACCGGACGATGCGAAGAGCGCGCCTCGGGATCGTCTTGTGCGTATTGGCGAGTGCGTACGCGGCGTGCGACCAGGCCGCGCCCAGCGACGGCGCGGCGGACGCGGGGCTGCAAGACGTCGGCGCGCCGGAGACGTCGAGCCCCCCGGGGCCCGACGGCGCGAGCGACGCGGCGACACCTCCCGACGCCGGGCCGCCCAGCGATGGGGCGACGCCTCCCGACACAGGGCCGCCCAGCGACGCGGCGACGCCCGACGCGAGCGCCGACGCGAGCACCGCGGACGCGGCGACCGACTCGGGCGCGCGCGACTCGGGCGGAGACAGCGCCGTGCCGCCCGTCGGCCCGAGCACGACGGTCGACACCGGCGTAGACCTCTACGACGCCAACGACACGCACGTGATTTTCCGCAAGGGAACCTCGCTCTTCTATTGCGAGTCGCGCGCCTGCGTCACCCCGCGGGGGCTTGGCATCTCGATCAACACCTCACAGTACTTCGCCGCGTCGACCACCAAGTTCTTCTTCTTCCGAGACGCGGCCCCCTTTCAGACCGCGCTGCACTCGTTCCTTCCCACTGTGTACCCCGCGGTCCCGACCAAGGAACACATCCTTGGAGGCTGGACCGGGAGCATCTTCGTGTCGGCGTTCAGCGTGAATCGGTCCCAAATAGCGGTCAACTACACCAAGGTCCCCCCCCTCGGGCCGACCACGCCCGCCTACGGAAGGACCACGACGGTGACCGACCAAGTGCCCATGACGGGGACCTCCCACTGGAACTTTGGGAGCGACGCGAGCTTGGGGGCTGGCGCGATGGCGCCGACCGTGACGGGCGCCACCCTCCCCGCGCTGGCGACTCCCGCCGCGCGCATCGGCACCAGCGCCCGGGGCGCCACGGTCCCTTATCCGATGGTGGTCATCCTCCGCGACGGGAACCTCGAGGCGTGTCCTACCGCGGGGGACTGCGCGGCCTGGCTGAACCTCGGCCCGCTCGGCGACACCTTCAACCTCGACGACACGAACCTGTATGTGGGCGGACCCACCGGCCTCGGGAGGTGTGCGCTCTCCGAGATCGCGACCTTGGGGACGTGCACGCTCACCCCTCTCGTCGCCGGCGCTCCCATCTCCTCGCGCATGATCCTGACGCCGTCCCAGGTGTGGTTTCTCACGGCCGGGACGCTCAAGTTCCTGGAGAAGTAGGGCTACCGCGCGGCGGCGAAGACCAGCACGTACTGCTGCGGCAGCGCGACCTCGCGCACCTTGCTGAGCCCCGCCCGCGCGGCCAGCGCGACCACCTCCTCGGCGGCGAGCCTGTGCGCGGGCGGCGGGCCCATCGTCGCGTCCTTGGTGAAGTCGACGATCGCGACGCGGCCGCCTGGGCGCAGGCTGCTCCGCAGCTTGACGAAGTACGCGTCGCGCGCGTCGATGTGGTGGAGCGTGTCGACCACGAGGACGACGTCGACCGGTTCCGGGATCTTCGGGTCGTTCGGCTCGGCCTGGATGGCCACGAGCCCCGGCAGGCCCTCTCGCCTTGCTCGCTCGACCAGATACCGCACCATGTCGGCCTCCACGTCGACGGCAAACACCTTCCCCTCGGGCACGCGGCGCGCGAGGCGAACGGAGAAATACCCAGTGCCCGCGCCCACGTCGGCCACGAGGCTCTTCGGCGTGAGCTCGAGCGCGTCGAGCACCGTGTCGGGCTTCTGCCACGCGTCGCGGTCGGGCGCGTCGAACACCTTCGCCCACCCCTCCGCGCCGTCGAAGCGCTTGTGGAAGCCCTGGCCGTGGTGGCCGTGGCCGTGCGGC
>CAZHGG010000276.1:0-7521 GCA_964531755.1 uncultured Polyangiaceae bacterium | reverse complement strand
GACCAGCACCTCGACACCGCTGCCCGGAGGCGCCGACACGATCGCGGGCACCACGGTGGCGGGGCGTGCGAAGAGCATCGCGTCGCCCTCGCCGGCGAGCACGACGAGGTCGGGGCGCGCGTCGTCGTCGAGCATGCGAGCGATCGTGAACGCCTCGTCGCTCGTGACGGCCATCACGGCGACGACCAGGCTCGCGCCCGCGTGCCGCGCCGAGCGTACGGCGCCGGGGAGCACGTCGGGGATCGGTGTCACGTGCAGGCCCTCGCGGCGATCGGGGGCCAGGCGATCGAGCACGTCGGCGTCGAGGAACGAGAGCACGGCGGCGTCCTCGCGCCCGACCCGCAGGTGGAGCACGTCGTCGTTCTCGTCGACCACCTGTTCGCAGAGCGCGAGGGCGGTCCCCTCGCAGCGGAGGTTCGTGGCGACGTACGGGACGTGCGCCGCGGCCAGTCGCCGCGCCACCTCGATCACGCGAGCGCGGGGCGCGCCCAGGTCGTTCTCACCCAGCGCGAGCGCGTCGTAGCCCAGATCCACGACCAGCCGCGCGAGCGCATCGGGCAGGTCGCGCGCCGCGAACCGCGCGACGCCGTGCGGCGTCAAGAGGCCACCCGTGTCGATGACGAGCGGCGCGTCGCTGCCCTCGGCGCGCCGTACGAGCTCGCCCGTGAAGCGCGCGGTCTCGTGCGGATCGACGAGGTGATCGCGACCGCAGCGCGGCTCGCCGAAGCGACCCGCGATGCCGTCGCTGGCGAGGACGCGCGCGACCGAGCGGACGTGTCGGCCCGCCCCGGCGTCGGTCTCGGTCTCGGCCTCGGTCGTGACCTCGCCGTCCGGCGGCTCGCCCGCGTCCTGGGCCTGCGCGAGCCGCGCGGCGCAGACGATCGGGAGGGCGAGCACGAGCACGAGCAGAGGGCGGATGCGCATCGCGCGCGATGGTGCGGAACGCCTCGTGCGATGTCACGCGGCCGCGTCGGGTTCCGCTGCGGCCGCACGGGCGAGGCCGCGGAAGGCGGAGCCCAGCACGACGTGGGCATCGCTCGTACCGCGAATCACGTTGTTTCGGTTCCCGCGACCCACGTGCTGTCAGTGTCGGCGTTCAGCGTCTCGCGCGACGCATCGGTCCACGATCTCGATGATCTTGGACACGCTCAGAGTGTCGATGTTTCGTCGGAAGCCCGTGTCCGGCACGGGCACGCCGAGCGCCGCCGAGAGTTGGTTTGGGAGCGTGTTGACGATGCGCATCACGTCCACCAGCCCGAGCACTTCGCGAAACGGTCGATCATCGGAGTGCGGAGGGCTTCCGAGCGGCCGCGCGACGAGCTCGCGAACCAGCTCACGCACATCACGCCTCGGTGCGACGCCCTCGATCAGGCGCGCTCCCGTCAGATGCGCGGAGAACTCCTCTTGCCCGAAGTCGATCACCCAGAGCTCGTCCGGAGCTCCGAACGCGCCTCGCTCGGCCATCCATCGCCGAATCGTCGGGGCTTCGACGAGAAGGTCTCCCGGACACGCGACCCAACCGTCGCCCTCGATCGAGCCCGGCTCGCCCATCGAGTCCCACACCTCGGCCAGCTCGGGGGCTCCTTCGAAGTGCTCGTCATGAAGCTCCAGTCTGGGCGACGCTGCGAGAAGCTCGCCGAATCTCGCGCCGGGCCGCCGGAAGCCTCCATCGAGCGGCGGAGAATCGAACGCCAGCTCGAGATCGCTCGCGCGCAGAAGGACGACGAACGCACCCATCGATCGGCTCGATGACCTCCTCGCCTCCGGTCGTGTCAGCGCCGGATGGACGCGTCTTCGAGAAGCGCTTCGTCACCGAGGTACGCGGTTCATGTTCGGCCCGGGTGGAGCCGCCACCCTCGACGCTCCGCAGACCGCGCGACGACATCCCCGCGAGAGCGCAGGAACTCGGGTACAAAGACGCGACGTCATGCGCCGCGGGTCGCCCCGAAAGAGCGCGCGCGAGGAAGCGCGCGCCGAGATCGAAGCGTACGTGCTCGAGGCGGCCGATCGCGTCCTCGACAAGGCAGGCCTCGCGGGCTTCAACGTCAATGCGGTTGCCGAGCGCGCGGGCGTCGGCATCGCGACGCTGTACCGCCACTTTCGGTCCAAGGACGAGCTGCTCGCCCACGCGCGGGCCCGCAACCTCGACATGGTCCACGAGGCGACCTCCGGTTGTGACCCCGACGACACGGGGACGCCGCTTCTGCGTTTCGGCGATCGTCTCATCGGCACCTACCTGCGATCACTTCAGTTTCGCGCATCGCGCCTCGGACACGTGGTCGGGCACGTGCTCCCCGTGGCGGAAGGCGCGCGGCGTCGAGCGCGGATGAAACAAGCGGTGGCCCTGGCCGCCAAGCAGCTCGACGGCCGTGCGGGCCAGCTCTCCGTTGCGCCGGCCCGGCGCGAGGCGTGCGCGTACATCGCGCCGCATCTGGTCGCTGCAGCGGGTGACCGCACCCTCGCGGCGCGACCCGACTGGTTGGGTGAGCATGCGCTGCGCGCGGAGGTCGTCTCTCTCCTCGCGTACCGTCTCCTGCCCGCCGCTCACGTGCGTGAGCTCTACGCGGATCCAGCGCCCCTGCCGCCCAGCGCACGAGGCGCCATGTACGCGGATGTTCGTCCGACGGCGCCGCCACGACGACAGGACGCGAGGGCCCGTGAGCAAGCCATCTTGGCCGCGGCGGGGGCGTTGCTCGAGCAGAAAGGTCTCGAAGTGTCGATGCGTGAAGTGGCCGGCGAAGCGCGGATTCAACCGGGCACGCTCTACGGCTATTTCGACAGCAAGGCATCGCTCGTCGCCGAAGTGCTCCGCCGCGACGCTCAGACGGTTGCAGACCTCCTGGCCGACCTCTTGGCAAACGCGCTCTCGCTCCCGCTCCGCGACGTCGTGCGCGCGATGGTCGGCGGGCTCATCGCGGTGCACCGAGCCCAGCCTGGGTTCTACCGGTCGGCCTTGCCGATCGCGGGGGAACTGGGCATCGGGCACGACGTCGCCGTCGCGCACGACGGCATGGAGCGCTCCATTCGCGCCGCGCTCTCGCAGCACGCGGAAGTCGGAATCCCGCCTTCGGCCCAGCCGCTCGCCGCGTTTCTGCTCGCGCGGGTGCCTGCGACCGTCGTCCAATCCGCCGTGATCGACGACGCGCTCGACATGCCGGGCTTCGAGGACGAGCTCGTCGAGTTCACCTACCGATACATCGCGCGGAGCTGACGTCGAGACGGGGTCAGGAACTCGACGCCGAGGGGGCGAACGCCATTCTCGCGCGTGTGTTCGGGGCCTTGGAGCGTTCGGACGCGGAGTGGTCGGGCACGCGCGGCGGGCGTAGCTCCATGGGCACCAACCCAGAGGTCCGCATGAAGATCAGTCCACTCACATTCTCCGTCGCAGTCCTCCTCGCCGCGTTCTCTTGGTCTCGAGCCAGCCCTGTGCACGCCCTCTGCCCCAACCCCGACGAGTTCACCCGATTCGACGTTCCGAACGCGTACTGCAACGATGGGACGCCGATGGTCGCGTACTTCCGGGCCGCGACGGCCGGGCACGAGGGCGATTGGCACGTGCACCTCGAAGGCGGGGAGTCGTGCAGCACCGACGCCGCCTGCCTCGCCCGCTACGACGCCGCGACCGCGCCCGGCGCGCTTCCCGGTGTTCGATCGCTCGTGACCTCCGCGGGCCTGCCCGCATGCGACTCGTTTGGTGGCATCTTCAGCCGCAGCACGCCCCAGCTCTTCTCGCAGTTCAACCAGGTCTACGTTCGCTACTGCAGCTCCGACGTGTGGACCGGCGACACGACCCACGTCCTACCGAATGGTCAGCCGTTCATCATGAACGGCCACGGGAACCTCGTCGCGCTCTTCTCCGCGGTCGCTGCGTTCGCGCCCGACCGGCTGCTCTTTTCGGGGAGCTCTGCGGGCTCGGAGGGCGTGTCGCAGTTCTTCAACGAGGCCGTCTCGATGCTGCCGAACACGGATGTCTACGGGTTTCGCGACAGCACGCTCACGAGCAGCGCGAACGCGCTGCGGATCGTCCTCTGGGGCGTGACGACGCTCGCCGTGAACCCGTTCACCGGTTCGAGCGTCACCCCGCAGGAGCGGGCGAGCCTCTACGCCACGCCTTGGGCGGCGGCGCAGTCTCTACCCTATGCCGATCTCTCGCCAGGAGTCCCTGGACGCGTCGCGTACTGGAACGCGCACCTCGACTCGGCCTGCGTGGCCGCCAACCCCGTCGACCCCGAGTCGTGTGATGACGCCCGGGTCGTCTCGCGTCACCACACGCGTCCGGTGTTCTTCTTCCAGTTCGGGCGGGATCGGCACTGGGAAGACACTTCGGTCGAGCTCACCGTCGCCGTCGATGCGGCCGTGAACCCCTTCTGGGCCGGCGCCTTCGCACTGCGCATGGCGGAGTTCCACCAATTCCACGAGCACGGGTTCAACCGCGCGGACGTCGCCGCGATGATCGACGCCGGGCGGGGCGACAGCGGTTTCGTGGTCCGGAACGGATCCCCGATGCACACCGCCGCGGTGCGCTCCCGCTACTCGACATCGTACGGCGGCACGGTTCTTCGCGACATGCTGGAGAGCTTCTTCCTCGGAGGCGCGCCCGCGCCGGTGCTCCAGTAGCGGCGTCGCCGACGCCGCGCTGTGGTCGCGGCCGCGGTCTGCGGCGCAGCGAACGACGCTGCACGTGCGTGGCCCGTCGGCACGAGGACGATCGCGCCTCGGCTCGGGCCGCGCCGCTTCGGCGGCGGCCTACGCCGGAGCCACCTCGTCGGGCTCCGCTACTGCCGCACGGCCGGGGGCTGCGGGCGGCAGGGAGCCCTCCGGCTGTGTGGTGGTCGCACTGCTCGCGGCCTCGCCGGACCGGACCAGCGCGATCTGGAACAGCGCCGGGGCGACGATCTGGTTCACGGCGACGACCGCGAGCACGAGCCCGGCCATCCCGTGACCGATGTCCGGGAACGCGCGCTCGAGCAGCGGGGCGAGCGCGATCGCGAGCCCCGCCTGCGGGAGAAGCCCGAGCGAGCCGTATCGCTCCACGTTGGTGGAGGCGCGCGCGGCCCGCGCTGCGAGCTTGGTGCCGAAATGGAGCCCCACCGCGCGGACCAGCACGAGCGTCGCGACCGGAAGCGCGAGCGTCGGTAGCTCCGCGAGATGAACGCTGGCGCCCGCGACGGTGAAGAAGAGGATGTAGACCGGGAGCGACGCATCTTCGAAGGCGTGGCGGAGCAGCTCGCCCTTCCGACTCACGTTCTCGACGAACATCCCCGCCGCGAGCATGACGAGCAGTGGATCGAGGTGAACGCGCCGCCCGACCTCCGCCGCCACGAAGCAGACGAGGAGCACGAACAGATCCAGGCCGCGGCTCCCGACGAAACGGATCCAGGCGGAGAGGATCGCGCCGATCATGATGCCGATGCCGAGGCTCCCGAAGAGCTCCCACGCCATGGTCCGTGCCGTGCGCGCCACGTCCGCGCTCCCCGACAGCAGCGCTTCGGCCGCCGACGTCGCGACCGCGAAGAGCACGATGACGAGGAGGTCGGCCAGCACGACCACACCGAGCGTCGTCCGAGCGACGGGACCATCGGCACGTGTCTCGGCGCGGATGGCGACGACGACCGCCGGCGACTGAGCGACCACGACGACGCCGAGCACGACGGCGAGCGCGACGACGCTCGTGGGCGCTAGCCCGTCCAGGAACGCGAGCTGCGGAGCGAGGAGCCACGTTGCAGCGCCGAGCAGCACGGCCGTGCCACACACCGCGATCAGCGAGATCGCGGCGATCGTCCGGAAGAGTGGTCGCATGGCGCGGAAGTCCATCTCACTGCCGCCCGTGAGAGCGATCAGCGCGGTGGCCATGCCGTTCACGAGGCCCAGGCCCTGAACGGTCGAGGGCGCGAGCAGACCGAGCGCGGGGCCCGCGAGGATGCCCATCGCGAGATAGCCGGTGAGCTTCGGCAATCGCATCGTCGCGAAGATGCGCCCCGAGAACCAGGAGGCGATCAGCACGAAGCCGATGCCCACCACCATCGCCGAAGCCGCGCGGCGCGGATCGCTCGCGGCGTCGCCGAACGACTCGACGGCCTGCATGACGCCGCAGAGGACGACGATCACGAGCAGTCGCTTGATCGTCCTCATGCGGTCCCGTCCTCCGGCTCGGTCTGGGCGTCGGGGGTGGGATCGTCGGCCGGGACGGCGCTCGCGGTGCTGGGCTCGTCGACCAGCGTGCGATCGGCGCCGGAGGGCTCGCTGGCTCGCGGCGCGTCGGGCTCGATGCGCGCCAGCAGCTCGGGTGTGCTCGGTCGCGTGCCGGGCTTGCGCCGTCGCTGGCGGCCGGAGATCTGCACCACGATCTCCAGAAGGACGCCGCCGCCCACGACGGCGGTCACGATGGCCTGCACGGCCGGGCTCTCGTAGAGCGTCTGTGCGGTCACCACGACGGCGAGCGCGAGCTGGCCCATCGGAGGAAGCGCGAGGTCGCGGTCCTCGGCCTCGTCGAGCGCGTCGGGGGTCTCCGACGCAGGGAGGCGCCGGGCCACCCGTGCACCGGCGTAGCGGCCGAGGAAACGCGCGAGCAGGAACACCGGCAAGAGCGCCCAGCCGCGCCAGTCCTGGATGCGCCAGAGCGCGCCCAGCATGAGAAGGAAGAGCAGGTAGATCGGTCGCTCGAGACGGCGGAACGTCCGCGTGAGCTCGTCCTTGTCGTCGCTCGGGAGGTTGCGCAGCAGGATCCCGGCGAAGAAGCAGATCACGAGGGGCGAGAGCGAGAGGTAGCCGGCCAGGCCCGCCGTGAGCGCCACCGATCCGAGCAGAAGCGAAGTCTTCTCGCCGCCCGAGTCGGTGCCCCGAAGAACGACGTACACGACGAGGCCGATCGAGACGGCCATGCCGAACGTCACGAAGATCCAGCCGACGCCCGGCAGGTGCCACGCATCCGCGCTGCCGGCGCCGCCGTGCAGGAACGCGGCGAGGCAGGCGAGCGCGAGCACCCCGAGGACGTCGTCGAGCAGCGCGATCGCGCGCGCGAGCTCGAGCGCCGCGGGGCTCATGCGCTGTCCGATCACGCGCTCGAGCGTCGGCGCCGAGAGCGCCCCCGCGAGACCGAGCAAGCACGAGTCGCGGGCGAGCGCGAGCGGGTCGTCTCCGAGGCCCACGGCCCAGAGGACCAGCGCCGTCACGCCCGAGATGACGACGAACGGGAACGTCGAGAGCAAGAGCACGACCGTGCCCGTGCCGCGCGGCACCCGATCGAGCTCGCGCGCTTCGAAGGAGAAGCCCGTCTGGAAGCCGATCCAGCCGAGCCCGAACTGGAGCAGCGGCAGGAGCTGATCGAGGGTCCCGCGGTTGAGGATGTCGAGCGCCGGCTGCTGCGCGATCAGCCCGAGGAAGACGAACGGCAGCCCGCTCGTCATGACCTGCGCGATGCCGAGGCGCTGCTCGAAGCGCGTGACGCGCGGATGCCCGCCGACGTACGCCAGGACCATCAGGATCACGAGGCCGATGAGCGTCCGCAGCACGTCGCCGCTC
>CAZHGG010000275.1:0-7559 GCA_964531755.1 uncultured Polyangiaceae bacterium | reverse complement strand
TTCTCCGTGCAGAACACGGGGCCGGCGGGGAGCGCGCTCACCTACACCGTCGCCGACGACGGCGCGCTCGGCGGCTTCCTCGACGTGACCAGCGCGCGCGGCGTGCTCGGGGCGGGCACGCGCGCGGAGCTCACGACGCGCGTGAAGCCCCTCTTCGCGACGGCCGACCTCAAGGTCTCCGCGCTGGTGCTCAACGTCTATACCCCCGGCGCCTCCAACTTCACGAAGACGCCAGTGGGCGTGCGGGGCCGCCAGCGCGCGGAGCTCGCCCAGTCGCTCGTGGGGACGTGGACGGGCACGTGGTCGGGCGTCTCGCACGGGCGGGCGCCGACCGGGAAGCCGGCCCCGACGGCGCCAGTGAGCGGGCAGATCGTGCTGACGTTCGCGTCGGTCGACGCCCTCGCGGAGGCCGCCACGGGCTCAATCCGGTGGACCGGCGCCGACGCGTCCTGGCGCTACACGTACGACACGCAAGGCATCGCGACGGCGACGCCCGCCCCCTTCGTCCCCGACCGCACCGTGACGTTCGACGGGAGGTACGCGAAGCTCCTCGCGCCGGTCGGCGGCACCGGCAGCGGCTGCCCCGCCCAGCGCTTCCGCTTCGTGTACGAGAACAAAGACGTGCCCAACCCGAGCGACGCGTTCTACGGTCCGCGCCTCGACGTCGAACTCGACGCGGTCGCGGGCACGCTCACCTCGTTCGGCGTGGGCTTCAGCACGCACCCGTACGATCCCGCGAACTTCGACACCGCGGTCTCGGACGGCGCCGTGAGCGCCCGCCGCGGCCCCTGAGGTCTAGGTCGAGTCGAGGCACCGAAGGGCAAGGGTGACGCCGCGCGTTCCCGATGGTCGGTCACGAGAGCCGTGATCTCGCGCGCCTCCGCGGCGCGGGCCCCGGCCACGTCGACGTGCGGGCGAGCGCGGCTCGAGCCCGTGCGTCTCGTCGTCAGCCGTTGTACTTCACGTTGCCGATGTGCTTGCCCGCGCGGAGGCCGGTCCGCGCCTGGCCTCGGACGCGCTTGACGACCATCTTCTTCGACTCAGAGGGCGGGGTGTTCGTCGAGACCTTGGAGACCTTCATGATGGGGTACCTTCCTTGGCGGGGAAGGTAGTCGAGGCCGACACCGGCGCCAGCGGAAACGACCGACTGCCGCCCGCCGCGGGCCACCCGCCGCGCCGAGCCCCGGTCCCACACGCGCCGACACGCCCCCACGTGTTCCGGGACTCCCCCCGCGCGCGCCAGGACATCCCCCGCGCGTGCCAGGACATCCCCGCGCGTGCCAGGACATCCCCCGCGCATGCCAGGCGTCGGGCGGCTTCCGGAGCGCGCGCCCCTCACGGCAGCGCGAACATGAACGGGCGTCCCTGGTTGGGTGACGCGTCCCACCAGTACGGGGCGCCCACGATCGCGCTCCGCCCGTCCGGGCTGAGCGCGACCGCGAGGCCGAAGCGGTCGGCGTTCTTCGGCTCGCGCGGCGCGAGGTGGAGCGCCTCGACCCACCCCTCGGCGCGCCGCTCGAAGACGCGCGCGCTCCCACACGGCATGCCCCGCGTCGCGGGCGCGTCGAAGGGGACCCCGAGGGCGATCCAGACGACGTCGCTGCGCTCGTCGGGCTTGGCGACCAAGTACTGCCCGTAGCCAAGGAGGGTGAAGGCTGAGCGGAGCGCGCCCGGGCTCAGCGTCGCCGCAAGAGCGACCCGTCGATCGACGCCAAGGTCGGCCTCCCCGTGAGGGCCATGGCGAGCTCGAGCTCCGTGCGGAGGAGCTCGAGCACATGGAGCACGCCGTCCTCCCCCCCCACAGCGAGGCCGAAGAGCGCCGCGCGCCCGACGAGCACCGCGCGGGCGCCCAGCGCGAGCGCCTTCAGCACGTCTGTGCCCCGGCGGATCCCGCCGTCCATGTAGACCTCGCACGCGGTCCCCGAGACCGCCTCGACGATCTCGGGGAGCACCTCGATCGTGGGTGGCGAGCCGTCGAGCTGCCTGCCGCCGTGGTTCGAGACGACGATCGCGTCGAGCCCGCGCGCTGCGGCCTCGCGGGCGTCTTCCGCCGTGAGGACGCCCTTCAGCACCACCGGGAGTCGGCTCGCGGCCCGGAGGCGCTCGAGCTTGTCCCACGTGAGCGTGGCGTCGAAGTGCGCATCCGCGTGCGAGGCGAGGGCCGACACGCCCTCGGCGCGCACCAGCAGCGACGACGCCTCGTCTCCCGAGAGGTTCGCGGCGGCGAGGTGCGTAGGCAGCGCGAAGCCGCTCCGGAGGTCCCGCTCGCGGCGGCCGAGGCGCGGTGCGTCCACGGTGATGACGAGGGCGCGGTAGCCCGCCGCCTCGGCGCGCGCGACGAGCGCGCGCGTCAGCCCCTCGTCGCGGAAGGCGTAGAGCTGGAACCAGAGCGGACCGTCGGTGGCCGCGGCGGTGTCCTCGAGCGAGGTCGTCGCCATCGTGCTCGCGATCAGCACCGTACCGGCGCGCCCGGCCGCGCGCGCGGTCGCCGCCTCGCCGTCCGGGTGGGCAAGCCTCTGGTACGCAAAGGGCGCGATGAGGATGGGTGCCGCGATCGGCGCGCCGAGCGCCGTCGTCCGAGTGTCGCAGCGGGACACGTCCACGAGCACGCGCGGGCGGAGCTCGAGGTCGGCGAACGCCGCCACATTGCGGCGGAGCGTGAGCTCGTCGTCGCTGCCGCCAGCGAAGTAGCCCCACGTGGGCTCGTCGAGGGTCTGACGTGCACGATCCGCGTAGTCGCGTACGGAGAGGAGGCGCGCGGGCTCCTGGGCCATTCCGGCCCAACCTAGCACGGGCCGGGTGCGCGCCGAGGGGCCACGTGCGAGAGTGCACCTCCCGCGATGAGCGCAGACGCCGCCGAACCGTCGCTGTGGCGAGACCGAGACTTCAACGTCTTCTGGCTCGGCCAGACCCTCTCGGGCCTGGGAGACGCGTTCGCGCTCGTCGCGACGCCGCTGCTCGTGCTTCGTGCCACCGGCTCGCTCCACAAGATGGGTACGCTCACGGCGCTGGTCGCTGTGGCGCACGTCCTCTCCGGGCTCGTGTCCGGCGCGGTGGTCGATCGCGTCGATCGCAGGCGCCTCATGATCGCGTGCGACGTGGGGCGCTTCGCCCTGTACTCCGCCGTGCCGCTCGCGTGGTGGCTCCGCGGGCCGAGCTACCTGCTCCTCGCGGCGGCGGCGTGCGCCGGTGCGTTCCTCGGGAACATGTTCCAGGTCGCCGCGATCACGGCGGTGGCCAACCTGGTGCCCCGACCTCGCCTGCTCGAGGCCAACGGGCGCATGCACGGCGCGTACGCGGTCATGATGTTCGTCGGGCCCATGGCGGCGGGCGAGGTCTGCCAGCGCGTGGGTCCGGTCGCGGCGCTCGCGGTGGACTGCGGTTCGTACCTGGTGTCGGGCGCTTCGCTCCTCCTCGTACGCGCGCGCCTCCAGTCCGACGCGCCGCGCGAGCGCGTCCGGATCGTCGAGGGGTTCGCGTCCGGGCTGCGCTTCCTGTGGGGCACGCCGGTCCTCCGCGCGATCACCGTCCTCCTCGCGGTGAGCTCGCTGCTCCTCGCGGGGCGCGAGAACCTCCTCGTCTTCTACGTGCAGCGCGGCTTGGGCGGGGACGACCGCGCGGTGGGGCAGGTCTTCGCGCTCGCGGCGCTCGGCGCGGCGGTGGGGGCGGTCGGCTCGTCTTGGTTACGTGGGCGCTTCGGCTTCGGGGCGTGCTGGCTCGGGGGCGGAGCGTGCATCGGCGCGGCGATGTTGGGGATCGGCGTCGCACGCAGCCTGCCGCTGCTGGCGGGCCTGGGCGCCGTCCTCGCGCTCGGCGAGGCGGTGCGCAACGTCACCACCATGACCCTGCGCCAAGAGATCACCCCGGATCCCCTGCTCGGGCGCGTGACGGCGGCGTTCTGGGCGCTGCTCACGGTGCCGGCCGCGCTGGGCGCGGAGGTGAACGCGCGCCTCGCCGAGCGCTTCGGCGTCGAGCGCGTCGTCCTGGGGGTGGGGGCGGGCCTCCTCGTGGTCGTGCTCGTGGGCGCGCTCGGCCCGATCGGCCGCGCCTCCGCGCCGCGGGCGTGAGCCGCGGGCTACCCTGCGTCCATCGCCTCGCGGAGGCTCCGCGGGCGCATGTCCGTCCACACCTCGCGGATGCGCGCGAGGCACGCCGCCTTCGTCCCCACCGTACCCTCGTCGCGCCAGCCGAGCGCGTTCTCCCGGCCGTCGGGCCAGATCGAATACTGCTCCTCGTCGTTCAGGACCACGCGGTAGATCGTGGCGTCGTCGTCCTCGCGCTGCGTCATCTCGGCGACGAAAGGTAGGTCACTCTCACGACGGCGACAACCGCCCAGGTTCACCCTTGTGCCCCCCAAGGCCGCCGGCTAGACCGACCCGCGTGCTCCCCGACGCCCCCGATCCCCTAACAACCTTCCTCTCCGCCATGGGTCGGATCCAGGCGGCCCACCTGCCGTCGAGGCACGCCTTCTTCGCCGACCTCGCCGGGCCGCTCGGCGCCTGCCTCCAGGAGCCCACCGCGGCGGGTGAGCTGTACCACCGGTACCAGTCCGCGATGCACGCGACGCGCGTGGCCGTCTACCACCTACCCCACCTCGACACGCCCTCGCTCCGCACGCGCAAGGTGCGCATCTACGTGGACGACGACGGGCTCGAGGGGGGGGACACCCACCACGCGCAGCTCCGCCGGGCCTTTGCGCGCATGGGCGCGGACCTCCACGAGGGCGACGACGACGCGCGCTACGGGGATCTCGACGTGCTCGCGGCCGAGCTCGATCCGTCCACGGCGAAGTTCGTGCGCCTCGCGGGCGAACTCTACCCGAGGAGCCTCGGCCCGTGGTGCGCCATCGAGACGCTCTCTGACGACTGGATGCACGCGCTGGCCGACGGCCTCGCGCGCCACGTCCCCGCGGTGGCGGACGAGCCGTACTTCGCCGATTGCTTCCACCACGGCGTCGAGCACCGGCACGGGCAGGAGTCGCTCGCCGTCACGGGGCTCGTGCTCCGCGCGCGCCCCTCGCTGCTCGACGAGACGGTGGACGGCGCCTGGGCCATGGCGCGCGCCCTGGATGGTCTGTGGGACGCGCTGCGCGAGGTCCTCCGGTCGGGGGCGAGGACCTGAACGTGGGCGACGTGCGCGCGCCCGTCGCGGCCCTTCCGCCACTCGATCCGAGGCACGATCCCGCAGGGAACCACTACTGGGACTACCACGGCCTCGACGCGCTCCTCGCGTGCAAGCGACCCGTCACGGCGTCGGAGGACGAGGATCTGTTCATCGCCGTGCACCAGGTGTGCGAGCTGTCGTTTCACCAGATGATCGTGGACCTCTCCCGCGCGGTGGCCCGCTTCGCCGAGGCCCTCGACGCCGCTGGGGACGCGGTGATCGGCGACACGGGCGAGGCGACGTACTTCCTCCGCCGCGCCACCGCCATGTGGCGCGTAGTCAACCAGGCGATGCCCGTGCTGGGCGGCCTCCGCGCGTTCGGGGAGTTCCGCGCGGCGCTCGGGCCCTCCAGCGGGTTCCAGTCGATCCAGTTCCGCCGCGTGGAGCTGCTCGCGGGCGTGCGTCGCGCGTACTGGGAGGGTGGCACGCGCGACGAGACCGGGCAGATCCACCCGGCCGAGACGGAGCTCGAGCGGCGCCACGGCGACCTGCTCCGCGCGTGGATCGAGTCCACGCGCTCGTCGAGCCTGCGCGCTCACTACGAAGCGCTCGTCGCGCGCGCGCCGCTCGCGGAGCTGCGCGGCCACCCGAGCGCGGGACCGCTCCTCCGCGCGCTCGCCGAGCACGACCACGAGCAGCTCCGGTTCCACCGCGCGCACCTCGTCGTGGCGACCGAGCAGCTCGCGCGGGTCGGCGTGCACGTGGGCACGGGCGGCACCTCGTTTCGCGACTACCTGGCCCGCTACGAGCGCGAGCAGGCGCCGCTCTTCGAAGGGCTCGCCGAGGCGCTCCGTGAGTGAGCAGGGCCCGCACGCCGATGGGTGAGCCGCGCCCCGCCCTCGACGCCTCGAGCTGGTCCCTCTCGGAGGGGCAGCGCGCGATCTGGGTCGACGAGCAGCTGCGGCCGGGGCGCGCCGCGTACCACGTGCCGGTCGCGGCGTGGCTCGCGCCCGGCGTCGACGTGGCGAGGCTCGTGCGCGCGATCGCGGACGTCGCGCGACGCCACGCCATCCTGCGCGCGACGCTCCACGTGGCTCCGGAGGCCCCCGTGCAGCGGGTCGGGGAGGTTGTGTGCGATCCGGTGCGGGTCGACGCGGTCGGCTGGACGGACGCGTCCGTGACCGCGGCGATGGAGGCCGAGCTCCACCGGCCCTTCGACCTCGCGCGGGAGGTACCCCTGCGGGTGACCGTGTACGACGGCGGGGAGCGCGGCGCGTGGTTCCTGCTCGTCGCGCACCACGTCGCGGTCGACCTCGGGTCGATGCAAGTGCTCATCGGCGAGATCGTCGATCGGTACGCGGGCCTGGAGGCCGACGCCGATCCTGCACCGGAGGCCGTCTCCTTCGGCGAGCTCCGCGCGGCGCAGCGCGCTTGGCTCGAGAGCGAACCGGCCCGAGCCGACGAGGCGTGGTGGCGCGAGGAGCTCGAGGGCGCGTCGGCGCACCTCGCGCTGCCCGGCGGTGGGGATCCGCGCGCGGCGGCTGGCGAGGGGGGCCGCGTCGACCGCGCGCTGCCGCGGGGTGTCGTCGAGGCGCTCGATCGTGTCGCGCGCGTGGCGGGGGCAACGCGGTACGAGGCCGTCCTCGGGTCGTGGTACGCGACGCTCTACCGCGCGACGGGCCAGGCGGACCTCGTGATCGGCTCACCGACTGCCGTGCGGTGGGGGCGACGGCTCACGCAGGTCGTCGGGTACGCGGTGCAGCCGATCCTCGTGCGCGTGCGCGGCGAGGAGCGGGGCGGCGTCGCGGGTTGGGTGCGGGCCGCGTCGGCGGCCGCTCGCCACGCCCGACTCCGGGGAAGGGTGCCGATCGACCGCCAGGCCGCGGCGCTCGCCCGGAGGCCGGGGAGCGCGGCGTGGGACGTGGGCGTCACCTTCCAGCGCGCGCACCGGCGGCCCGAGATCGCGCCGTTCGTGGCGGGCGTGGCGGCCGATCCCGTCGCCCTCGCGCCGGGGCTCGTCGCGGCGCCTTGGCCGATCGCGCACCGCGCGGTCCAGGCGGCGCTCGACCTCGTGGTGGTGGACCTCGGGGCGCGTGTCCACGCGAGCGTCGTGCACGACAGGAGCCGGATCGCGGCCGCCGACGCCGAGCGGCTCGTCGACCTCTGGATCGAGCTCCTGGAGGCGGGGTGTGCCGCGCCAGAGGAGCCAGTGGACGTGCTCGGCCTGGGGGCGCCACCGCCGCGGACGTGGTGGTGCGGCGAAGCGCTGCGCGAGCCGCCCTCGGTGCTCGCGCAGGTCGCCTCCCAGGTCGCCGCGCGCCCAGCCGCGACCGCGCTCTCGGGGGACGATGTGGCGTGCTCCTACGCCGAGCTCTGGGCGTGGTCCGCGCGCGTCGCGCGGAGGGTGCGGGCGCGCTGCCCGGACGGCGAGGAGCGCGTGGTCCTCGACGCGAGCC
>CAZHGG010000274.1:0-7574 GCA_964531755.1 uncultured Polyangiaceae bacterium | reverse complement strand
CGGCTCCCCGCTCCTCGGCGGGGCTCGTCGGCGCTCACGGGATTCGGCTCGGCGCCCGTGGCGGGTCGCCTGCGGCTCCCCGCTCCTCGGCGGGGCTCGTCGGCGCTCACGGGATTCGGCTCGGCGCTCGGGGCGGGGGCGCGGGGCTCGTCGCTACCCGGCTATTTGCGCTCGAGGGTGCCGTCGGCGTGGCGCGCGAAGCGGCCCTCGGTGGGGCCGTGGTTGGGGTCGTCGGCGGGCCAGGGCCAGCCGCCGAAGCGCGTGCGGCGGTAGTCGGCGAAGGCCTGCTCGATCTCGGCGCGGGTGTTCATGACGAACGGGCCGTGCTGCACCACCGGCTCGCCGATGGGGCGGCCCTGGAGCACCAGGACCTCGCAGGTGTCGGCGCCCGCGCGGAGCTCGACGGGTGCGTCCGCGCGCACCACGGCGGCCGCGTGGGCGTCGAGGCGTTGGTGGCCGATGCCGAGCGAGGGGCCCTTGAAGAAGTAGAGCGTGCGGACCGTGTCCTCGCGGGCGGTCGGGGGCAGCGTCCACGTCGCGTCGGGCTCCATGTGGATGCACCAGATGGCGACCTCGGCTTCCTCGCGGGAGGCCCACGACTCGGGCGGCGGCGGCGGCGGGGCGGTGGCTTGGCCGGGGAGCGCGCCGGCGATCACGGTGACCGTGGTGGCGCGCCCGGCCTCGTCGATCGCGCGCACGCGCGGGATGCCCTCGCTCCAGAGCATGGCGAAGTGGGGCTTCGCGCGCTTCTTCTCGGCGGGCAGGTTGAGCCAGATCTGAAAGAGCTCCAGCGGGTTGGGCGCCTCCTGCGACAGGAGCGGGAACATCTCGGAGTGGACGATGCCGTCGCCCGCCGTGAGCCACTGCACGTCGCCCGCGCCGAAACGCGCGGCGGCGCCCAGCGAGTCGGCGTGATCGATGAGCCCCCTCCGTACGATGGTGACGGTCTCGAACCCGCGGTGCGGGTGCTGGGGGAAGCCGGGGACCGTCTCGCCGTGGTACATGCGCCAGCCGTTCTTCGGGTCGAAGTCTTGGCCCAGGGCGCGCCCCGCGAGCGAGGCGGCGGGGCCGAGCGATACGTTGCCCCGCGGGTACGGATCGTCGTGGTGCACGCAGAAGAGAAACGGGTCGACCGTGACCCAGGGGAAGCCGAGGGGGAGCGTCTCGAGGATGACGTCGTTCACGAGCGAACCTTAGCAGCCCGCCCAGGAACACCCCGAGCCGAACGCGCGGCGCCGCCCGCCGGCGACCCGGCGCGACGCGCCTCGCCGCGCCCGGGCGGGCGTGCGATGCTAGGCCGATGAGCAGATCGTCGAGAGGGTCGCGTCGGCGTGGGTTCGGGCTCGCTTCTCTGTGCGCGGCCGCCGTCACGCTGGTCGGGGCGCGGGCCGAGGCGGGGCCGAAGCTCGGGCTCGAGGGCGATTTCGCTCTCCCCATGTCGGTCAACGGCGCCAGCGCGGGCGCCGGCGGCGCGGCGCGCTTGGGCTACGACCTCAGCGTCCCGCTGCTCCACGTCATGCCGGAGGCCGGGGTCGGGTTTCACAAGCTCACCGGCGCCGCCGGCCCGAGCATCTTCCGAGGGTTCGTCGGCGCGCGCGCCGGCTTTGGCGCGGGCGTGCGCTTCGACGGGTTCGTCCACATCGGCTACGGCTCGCTGGCGTTCGCGGGCGGCTCGACCGGCTCGCCCATCCTCGACGCCGGACTCGCCATCGACTTCACCCTCCTCCCGGTGCTGGATCTCGGGATTCACACGTCGTACAACACCACCCTGAAGGACCCGGGCCTCGGCGATCCCGTCCGGTGGCTCGGGCTCGGCGCCCACGTCGCGATATCCTTTTAGGAGGGCCGGCGGCGCGCGGCCTACGGCATGGCACGCTGGGCGTAAACATGTTCTCGACCGCACCGCGGATGGCTTGAGAGGGGGGCGTATGGTCAAGGAGGTCTTTGGGGTCGGTTTGGTGGGGTGTGTACTCGTGGCGCTCGCGGGCGCGGCGTGCAGCTCGACGGTCGAGACGCAGGTCTCGGACGCGAGCGTCGTCGACTCCGCGCCCTCCGCGACGACGGTCGTCCCGGAGGCGGCTCCCCCGAAGCCGCGACCCGACGCGGCGCCGGCCGGCTGCTACGACGAGGCCGAGGCGATCTCGCTCGCGAAGGACACGAAGCCCCCGCAGCCCGGCGCGAACGTCTGCTCCCCCGCGCAGATCGACGCCTTCCTCAAGGCGTGCCTCGGCACGACGTCCGACGCGACCCGCTGCAAGGCGTTCACCGACGCGGCCGAGAACAAGGCCTGCCGCGCCTGCATCAGCGGCGACGCGACGGAGCGGCGTATGCCCGTCCTGCTCCCCGCCAACCAGGCGGGCACGCGCGTCTACGCCAACACCGGGTCGTGCGGCTACTCCGTCATCGGCAAGCCCGAGTGCGCCATCCCCGCCGCGAGCAGCCTGATGTGCCGCGCCTCGGCGTGCGACTCCTGCGACCCGAAGGACACGCCCGGGAAGACCACCTGCGACACGGCGGCGCGTGAGGGCATCTGCAAGCAATACGAGGAGAGCAAGGCCTGCACCGACGCGGCGACGGCGGCGAAGGCGCAGATCGACGCGGTCTGCCGCGGCGCGGACTTCTCCGCGACCTTCACGAAGGTCGCGACCTACTTCTGCGGCCCGCCCACCGGGGCCGACGGCGGCGCGGACGCGGACGACGACGGCGGCTGAGCGCCTCGCGGCGAGGGAGGGTCGCGGGCCTCCCCCTCGCCGCACGCGCCCTGAATCAGAAGAACCCGGCCATGCGCAGCGCCATCAGCCAGCAGGTCGTCCCCGCGACACCCATGAAGCAGAGGCCGGCGAGGAAGAGCCTCTTCATCCGCTCCTGCGACATGATGATGCCGATGGCGCCAAGCACGAGGCCGACCTGAAAGAGCAGGGTCGCGAGGTCGAAGCGGTCCCCCGCCCTGCCGAGCTGGTCGAGCCGCGCCTCGATGGCCGTCACCCCGACCACCTTGCCGAGCTCACCGCCGACCTCCTGGCGCCAGTTGTCTTTCCCGACGGCGGCCGAGCCCCGCAAGATCTCGTCCTTCTCCTTCTCGTAGCGGCCGATCTTCTGATCGAGCGCGGCGACCTGCTTCTGCAGCGCGGGGGCCTTGTCCGGGCCGACCGCGCCGCCTTCGATCATCGCGCGGAGCAGGTCGCGTTGGCCCTCGACCAGCGTCGACTTGATCCCCTTCGACTGGTACCAGAGATACGCGCTGGTCTTCTCGCTGTTGAGCTGTAGCTCATCGTCCCCGTACTTCCCGGACGCGAGCTCGTTCAACGCGAGTATCGCGGCGAAGAGGGCGATCACGCCGCCGAACACCATCTCGTACTTGCGCTTGACCGGGTCGCCGTCGGGGTCGACCGGGGCCGCCGTCGGGGTCTCGTGCGCGGGGGCCTTCGTCGTGTTCTCATGAGTGTCGCTCATGGCCCCCCAGGCTACGCGATCCGTGGACTCGCGGGGCTTCGGGCCCGCGAGCGCGGCAAATCTCGCCGCGGGACATCCCGAGCGTCGGCCAGGCCCCGCGCGGCAGGGCGCGTCAGGGCCCAGGCGCGCAGGCGCAGGCCGGGCTCACCGCGCGTGCTCCACGCCCACCTGGACGCCCTCGCGCGGCCGCAGCGTGATGGACGCCTCGAGCTCGAGACGAAACCCGGGGACGCGCCGCAGACGATACCGCCGCAGGACCATCGCGACGATGAGGAGCGCCTCCATCATCGCGAAGTTGTTTCCTATGCATTGCCGCGGGCCCGCGGCAAAGGGAAAATAGGCGAAGCGCGGGCGGCCCTCGGAGCGCTCCGCCGTGAAGCGCTCGGGGTCGAACCGCTCGGGCTCGCCCCACAGCTCGGGGTGGCGATGGGTCACATAGGGACTCAACAAGATCGCGTCCCCCGCGCGCACCCTCTGTCCGCCGAGCGTGTCGTCCGCGAGGGCTCGCCGCGCGATGAACCACACCGGCGGATAGAGCCTCATGACCTCGTGGAGCACCAGGCTCGTGAGGGGGAGGTGCCTCGCGTCTTCGGGCGTGGGGCTGCGGTCGCCCAGCACCCGCGACGCCTCCTCGTGGAGCTTGCTGGCGACCTCCGGGTGAAGCGACAGCATGTGCCACGTGTACGCGAGGACGAGCGCCATGGTCTCGTAGCCGGCGATCAGCATCGTGACCGCCTCGTCGCGGAGCTGCTTGTCGCTCATGCCGTCACCGGTCTCCGCGTCGCGCGCGGCCATCAACATGGCGAGGAGGTCGTCGCGCGAGGAGTCGCCTCCGCGCTTCTTCGCGATCATGTCGTTCACGACGGCGTCGAGCGTGGCGATCGCGCCGCGATAGCGGCGGTTCTGGGGTGTCGGCCACCACACCGGCGTCGGGAAGGCGGAGTACACACGGAGGTTCGTGATCTCGATCGCGGTCGTCACGGCTCGTGTGACCGTGTCCGACTCGCGCGAGAGGTCGATGCCGAAGACCGTGTCGCCGAGGACGGCGAGGGTGAGCTTCATCATCTCGGCGTGAACGTCGAGGGGCTCGCCGCTCGCGGCGTGTGGGGCCCAGCGCTCGAGCATGGCGCTCGCGCGCGCGGTCATCGGAGCCGCGAAGGTCGCGATCCTCTCCCGGGAGAACACGGGCTGGGCGATTCGGCGCTGGCGGCGCCAGAGCTCTCCCTCGCTCGTGACGAGCCCTTCGCCGGCGAGGGGCTTTAGCCGCGGATACAGGGGTCCCTTGGCGTAGTTCGCGTGATTGTCCTGGAGGACGCGCTTGATGCAGTCGGGGCGATTGACCAAGAACCCCGGGGTCACGAGGCGCACCGGAACCACATCGCCCTCGCGCGCCCGCGCCGTGAAGAACCCGAGCGGATCGCGACGAAACTGGGGGAGATCGCCGACTATCGGCCAGCCGCGACCCCGGCCGGCGTCACTCACCTTCGACCGCGTCCGGCGCCACGGCCGGCAGCGCGCTCGGCGCGCTGCGTGGAGCGACACCCGTCGCGCTCGCGGCTACCACCAGCGGCTCGAGCACGACCATGCCTCGGTAGAGCGCCTCGGCGAAGAGGCCGGTCCCTATCCACGAGGGCACCAGCGCGAGGGAGGTCATCCCGCCGATCGCCCACGGATCTGCGTAGATCCAAATGGCCATTCCAGTGAGCTGCTTCAGCACGTTCCCCGCGACCCACTCGTAGCCGAGGATCGCGAGGGCGTAGGCCACCCCGCGCGCGAAGAACGGCGCGCGCTTGAGGCGTCGGTACATGGGCTCGATGATGAAGAGCGAGCAGATGGCGTACACGAAGAACATCCACAAGGACACCTGGCCAAAGAGGGCCACTTGGGGCGCCTTCCAAACGGCGGAGAGCTCGAGGCGAGGGTCCACGCGCCAGTCGAAGCGGAAGGCCCACGCGAGCAGGGGCGTGAGGCGCGCCCACCGCGTGAGGTTCAAGAACAGCACCTCGGACGCGAGCCCCACCGTGCCGTACACGACGAACCGAGACGCCGCGAAGGCCGCGGGGGTGCGCAACATCCAGGGGAGCGGCGGCTTGGGCGCGCCCGGCTCGCGAGGCGCGGTCAACTCGGCCTCGGCATCAGGGTAGCGCGCTCGATCTCGAGCGCGCCCAGGAGCTCCAGCGCGCGGCACACCCCATAACCCGCGTCGACCTCCCACCAGCGATACGAGAATCGCGCAGACGCCGGGTACCGATGGTGGTTGTTCTGGTAGCCCTCGCCGAGCACCAGCCACGCGGCCAGGTGGTTGTTTCTCGAGTTGTCGGCGACATCGAAGTTGCGCCCACCCACGCCATGTCCGAGCGCGTTGATGATGACCCCCTGCGTGCCGTGGCTCATCATTCCTACCCAGTAGGCCGCCGCCAGCGGCCAGCCACCGCCCGCGAGGCCGATGGCCAGAGAGATGACCGCGTGCGTGAGGATAGGCAAGAACCAGAGGCCCGACGCGACCGGCCAGCTGGTCTCCACGTCGGGCGCCACGTCGGCGTAGTGAGGGTCGTTGTGGCGGAGCCCGACGATGACCCGCGCGTAGCTCTTGATCTGTTGCCAGGGGACCCCGAAGAGGCCCACGTTCACCGGCGAGTGCGGATCTTCTGGGCGATCCGAGTGCGCGTGGTGGAGCCGGTGCATCACCACCCACGCCTTGGGGTCGATGCCAGTGAGCCAATGGCCGCCGGCGATCACCATGCGCCGAACGACCGGCCGGAGCCGCACGGCGCCGTGGGTGAGTCCGCGGTGGTAGCCGACGCTCGTGATCACGATGGTCAGCGTGTAGGCAAAGACCAAGACGAGCACACACGCTGCCCAATACATCGCTCTCCCCCCGAGGGCCGTCCCCCCGAGGGCTGGATGAGAGCACTCGCCGCGCGGACGGGTCAAGCGCGGCTCGAGCGGCGCGCCTCGGTCTCCCGATGGCCTCGGGCGCGGGCCCGGCCGCGGCGGCGTGGCACAGCCTGCGTCACCGCCTGCGCGGGCGGCGCGGCGCGCAGGAGAATTGTGCAGCAATTGCGCGTGGCTCGAGGATTGCTACGCTGGGCGCGATGAAATCGCTTCGCCTCCGCACGGTCTTCGCTACGGCCCTCGCCACCCTCGTCGCCTCGTCCGCCTCCATCGCGGCCTGCGGCGGCTCGACCACGACCGACACGCCGGACGGGGCGATCGGGCCGAGCCCCACCACGACGACCACGACCACGGCGACCACGCCGCCGCCGGACGGCTCGACGCTCCCGGACGGCGCGCCTCCCGTCGACTCGTCGACCGCCGACGCCGCGATCGATTTCAAGCCGGCCTCGTGTTCGCTGGAGGACCTCACGAAGGGTCTCGGCACGGCCAAGCCAGCGAAACCGTTCAATTATGTGGAGCTTCGCCAGACCCTGTTGCGCTACGAAGACGGCGGCTACGTGCCCGACACGTCCACCGCGGTCGCGTTCACCGGGGTGAAGTGCAGCGGCGCCCCCAACGCCGCCGCCTGCGAGGCCGCGCTCGGCAAGGCCTCGTCCACGAAGGACCTCTTCCCGCCCGCGGGCGGCCGCCAGATCCCCATGGCGCGCTACCTCGTCGTGCAGAGCGGCGCCGACGTCACCGTCGTGTCCACGCGGGCGGAGCTGCTCGCCTTCTTCGGCGCGATCGACGCCCCGAGCGAGGCGAAGCTCTTGGTCGCGGCCGACGGGTACGAGCCGCTGTGCGGACCCGAAAGCGTCCGCGAGGTGGCCGGCGGCTACGAGGTCGTCGCGCGCAAGTCGACCGAGTGCCTGAACCAGTACATGGGCTACGTGCTCAGCGTCACCGCGGCGGGCGTCGTCACCGTGAAGACCACCGTCGACCTCCGCGATCCCGACGCGGGCTGCGCGGTCGCGGGCCGCCGCCCCGAGGGCTTCCGGCCGCGCGGGGTGCGGGGCGAGCCCGCGCTGCTCCAGTACCTCGGCACGATGGAGCGCCTCGAGGCCGCGAGCGTGCCGGCGTTCCTGCGCCTCGCGTGCGAGCTCCGCCAGCATGGCGCGCCCGAAGCGCTCGACGCGCGGGCCGAGCAGGCCGCGGCCGACGAGGTCGGGCACGCGGCCGGGTTC
>CAZHGG010000273.1:0-7579 GCA_964531755.1 uncultured Polyangiaceae bacterium | reverse complement strand
CGGCGTGGACCGCGCGCGCCCTCGCGCTCCTCGCCGCCCTCGCGTGCCTCCTCTCGCCAGCGCGCGCCCGAGCCGACGCGCCCACGCGGCAGGTCGAGCTGCTCACGATCGGCGTGGGGCCCTACCTGTACGCGCGGTACGGGCACAGCCTGCTCTGCGTGACCGAGGTGGCGACGGTCGGCCCAGGCGCCGGGACGCCGGGGGGCGCGCTGAAGGGTGACTGCTACGACTTCGGGGTGCCCGCGCCGGCGCACGCCGACCGCATGTTCTGGGAGTCGTACCGAGGGCGCGCCGTCTTCATCACCGCGCGCATCCCGCGCGACGTCGTCCTCGCGACGTTCCAGGGGCAGGACCGCACGATCGAGCGCCAGCGCCTCGCGCTCTCCGCCGACGAGACCGCGCGCCTCTCTGCCGCGCTCGATGCGAGCGCCGCGCGAGGCGAGGCGTACGCTTACCACCCGGCGACGGCCAACTGCGCGACGCGGGTCCGGGACGTGCTGAACGAGGCCGTGGGCGACCGCCTCCGCCAGGGCGCCGCGCCCACCACGCGCGCGACGCTCCGCGAGCTGATGGAGGAGGGGCTCGCGGGCCACCCGCTCGAGCTCGCGGCGGTGGAGCTCGTGTCGGGGCCCATGAACGAGCGCTACCCGAGCACGTGGGAGGCGCAAATGTTGCCCTTCGCGCTGCGGGACGCCGTCGCCGAGCGCCTCGGCAGCAAGCCCGAGGTGCTCTACGAGCGGGTCGAGTACCGCCTCGAGCAGAGCGTGGCGGCGGGGCGCGTCCTGTTCCTCGTCGTGGGGCTCCTCCTATGGGGCGCCATCTCGGTCGCTGCGCGGCCGCGGGCCAGCGATCCACAGAGGCGCGCGCTGGCCGTCGCGCTCAAGGGCGTGGGCCTCGCGCTCGGCCTCCTCGCCCTCACGGTGGACCTCGTCGCCCTCACCTGCGCGTACCCCGAGACCCACGCCACGTGGGTGCTGGCCGCGCTCGTGCCGACCGACCTCGCGCTCGGCTGGCTCCCGCGGCTCCACCCGCGCGCGCTGCCTCTCTACGTGCGGGTCCGCGTGGCCGCGCTGGCCGCGCTCGTGGTGCTCGACGTCGCCGGCGTGGTCCACCAACTCCTGCTCCCGGTCGTCGTGATGGCGATCCTGCCCCTGCTCGGCGCCCTTGCGGCGACGCGCCCGGCGGCCGCCGCGCAGCCCGCTCGCTCGCGGTGACGCCCCGCGCTCTCTAACTGCTCGAAACTAGAGATGAATTGTTCAAAGCGCGTGCCTCCGACGGGCGCGAGCTGCGCCGGCCCGGCGCCTGCGCACCGGCGCTAGCGGCGAGCCCACTTCGTGCCGTCGGCGCACGCGTACGCGTCGACGTGGGCGACCCCGAGCGAGGCGATGTCGGTGTGCTTCAGCACCTGCGCGTGGATGTGCTTGCCGCCGTTCGGCTCGATGCCGAGGTCTTTCTCCTCCGTGGCGTCCGAGCGGAACGCGAGGTAGCTCTCGCCCGCGGCGTTGGCCTTCGCCGGCCGGCCCCGCGCGTCGTACGCGTAGGCGATGCCCGAGTACGACGTGATCTTGCATGCCGCGTGGTTGCGCATCATCAGGTGGAGCTCGCCCCCGGTCTCGCCGTTGCCGAACGAGGTCAGGGTGATCTCGAGCGGCTCGCCCTTGGTGAGCTTCGCCGCCTCTTGCCGCATGCGCACGAAGGGCAGGATGACGAGGCGCTTCGCCCCCGCGGGCGGCGTGGGATCGGCGTCCTTGGCCTCGCTCGAGCGCTTGAAGTCGGCGGGCGAGACCAAGCCGACGGGGTTCGACCACTTGGCTTCGAGCATGGCGCGGCCGACGACGAAGCCGATCGCGATCCCGGCGAGGAGCGCGAGTCCGACGATGAGGGGCAGTCTCCAGCGGGGTGAATTCTTCATGGGATCACGAGGGCGAGGCGGGGCGAGGCGGGGGAGCAGGCGAGGGACAGCGGCTCAGACGAGCGTGGCGACGGCCATGACGACGATGGTCAGCGGAGGGACCCACGCGCGGAAGCGCCGGAACCAGTGCTCGACCTGATCTTCCTCGACGATGAGGAACACCCAGGTCGTCAGCATGTTCATGAGCAGCGACACGTACACGCCGAGCATGAGTTTGTCCGCGTGCGTGAGGTAGCCCGTGGCCGGGAGGGCCGAGATGAGGGAGTAGTGGAAGAGAACGGCCGCCGCCAGCATGGGCGCGCCCGCGTTGGACCGGACCTCGAGCTCGTCCGCAGGCACCCAGAGGCCGATGAGCGAGATCAGCACGATGATGTACGCCGGGACGAACACGCTGAACGCGGCCGACGTGGCGAACCGGTCGAGCCCGAGCCTGAACTTGTAGCGCGACATGTAGAGATCGTCGCGGTCGAAGCGGGCGGGGTAGGCGTGGCGGTAGCTGTGGGCGCCGATCGAGGCGACCCCGAAGCTCGCGACGTTGAAGCCCTCGTCGAGGGAGGTGCGGGTCTTGTCGGGCACGAGCAGCAGCTGATCGACGCCGGCCGCCCGGTCTTCGAGCTCGATCGCCAGGCTCTGCGTGTCGAACGGGTACTCGCGGAGGTCGACCGCCGACACGAACTTCCCCGACACGTGGAAGAGCTTGAAGGTCGGCCGGTCGGCGAGGGGCTTGAGGTCGACCTCATGCCCGTTGGTGAACACGAGATCGAGCTTCGGCATGTCTTTGTCGCTCGTGAGCGACAGGAAGAACTCCGCCTCGAAGGCCCCGCTCTGGATGTTGTACTCGCGGACCTCTTGGATCACGAGGCCCACCTTGACGGTGGCCGGGCCCCCGAAGCGGGGGTGCGCGAAGGGCGACTTGTACGGGCCCTCGCGGTGGATCGGCACCTTGCCCGTGCCGATCGCCGCGCGCTCCTCGTCCGACATGTCCGCGGGGAAGTCGGCGGCCGTCTGGACCTCCGCGTAGTCGAGGGGATCGCCCGCGTCCCCGCCGCTCGCGCCCGCGTCGCTGGCCTCGGCGGGGGCCGCGTCAGCGCCGGCGTCGGCGGTCTTCGCGTCTTTCGCGTCTTTCGCGTCTTTCGCGTCTTTCGCGTCTTTCCCCTTCGCGCCCTTGCGAGGATCGGCGCCGGCGTTGGCGCTCGGGTCCTTGCTGTCCTTCGCCACGATCGTGGTGGCCGGCTTCTCGGCGGGCTTGGGCTGGGCGAGCACCTTGCGGGAGACGATCATCCCGCCGACGAGCACGACGACGAGGACCGCGATCACCTGGACGAGGCGACCGAGCGAGCGGCGTGGCGGCGAGGGCCGAGCGGGCTTGAGACGTAGCATCGCGCGCCCAGACCCTACACCAAGGTGGGCGTCGCGTGCGAAATCTGGCAATGTCCGCCCGTGGGACAGCGGTTCAGGGCGGACGCCGCGGCGCCGCGGCACCTCGGGCGACCCACGTCGCGCGGCCGGCGCCTCGCGCTCGCGTGGAGCCTCGCGGCGTCGCTCGGGTCGCTCGCCCCGCTTGCGTCGAGCTGCAAGCCGAAGGAGGCGCCCGCCGAGGCATCCAAGGCCGCGCCGAAGGAGCCGGGCGTCGACGTGGCGCTCGCCCCGGTGGCGCTGGAGGCCGCGGGCATCGTGGTCGCGCCGGTCGCGACCCAGCCACGGCGCTCGAGCGTCACGCTCGTGGGCCTCGTCGACTTCAGCCCGAGCCGGGTCGCGCGCGTGGGGCCAAACATCGCCGGGCGCGTGGGCAGCGTGCTCGTGGCGCCCGGCCAGGTGGTCGCGCGCGGCGCGGTCGTCGCCACCCTCGTGGGCGTCGAGGTCGGGCGCGCCCGCGCCGACTGGGCGTCGGCCAAGGCGCGGCTCGACCTGGCGTCGCTCGAGGTCGAGCGTGAAGAGAAGATGAACGACGCCGGCGCGTCGTCCGACCGAAACCTGCAGACTGCACGCAACGAGAAGCGCCAGGCGGAGGCGGAGCTCCGCGCGGCCGAGGGGCGCCTGTCCACGTTCGGCGTGCGCGGCGCCGAGGGGCCCGTGTCGTCCACCGTCCCGCTGGTCACGCCTCTCGCGGGCACGGTGCTCGAGGTGCACGCCCGCGTCGGGCAGCCCGTGGGCGCGACCGACACGCTGGTCGTCGTCGGCGAGACCACCGAGGTCTGGCTCTCGGTCGACGTGTACGAGCGGGACCTCGCGAAGGTCCACGAGGGCGACGAGGTGCGCGTCTCCGCGATCGCCTATCCGGACGCCACCTTCGTCGGCAAGGTCGACCACGTCGACACCACCGTCGACCCCGAGCGGCGGGTCCTGCGCGCGCGGATCGTGCTCCCGAACGCCGACGGCCGCCTCAAGCCCGGCATGTCCGCCGTCGCGCGCGTGCTCGGCGCCCCCGAGACCGTCGACGGCGGCGCGCTCGCGGTCGTCACCGTGCCGCGCGGGGCGGTGCAGACCATCGACGGCGCGCCCTTCGTGTTCGTGGAGAAGGCCAAGGGGAAGTTCGAGCTGCGCGCCATCGAGCGCGGTCAAGACCTGGAGGGCGCTGTCGAGGTGCTCCACGGCCTCGCCGCCGGCGAGCCCGTCGTCGCGGCGGGCTCGTTCATCCTGAAGAGCGAGGTCCTCCGCGAGCAGATGGGGTCGAACGATTGATCGACCGGCTCATCGCCCTCTCGGTCCGATCGCGGGGCCTCGTCGTCGTGCTCGCGCTCGTCTTCCTGGTCATCGGCCTCGTCGCCAGCACCAAGGTGGCGATCGACGCGGTGCCGGACGTCACGAACGTGCAGGTGCAGGTCATCACGGCGGCGCCCACCCTCGGCCCCGTCGACGTCGAGACCAGCGTCACGTTCCCCGTCGAGCGGAGCATGGCCGGCCTCCCGAAGCTCGAGGAGGTGCGCAGCATCTCCCGCGCGGGCATCTCGGTCGTCACGCTGGTCTTCAGCGATGAGATGCCCATTTTTCTCGCGCGCCAGCTCGTAGGCGAGCGCCTCGCGCAGGCCTCACGTGACATCCCCGCGGGCTACGGCACCCCCGAGCTCGGCCCTGTGTCGAGCGGGCTCGGCGAGGTGTACCACTTCGAGGTGAAGGGCCCGCAGTCGCTCATGGAGCGGCACCGCATCCTCGAGTGGCTCATCGCGCCGCGCCTCCGCCTCGTCCCCGGCGTGGTCGAGGTGAACACCTTCGGCGGCGAGGCCAAGACCCTCGAGCTCACGCTCGATCCGCAGCGCATGGCCGCGGCGCGCGTGGGCGTCGCCGAGGTCGTGCACGCGATCGAAGAGAACCACCTCGCCGCCGGCGGCGCGTATCTCGTCGACGGCCGCGAGAACGTCACCGTGCGCGGCGAGGGTCGCCTCGTCACGCCGGAGGACCTGGGCAGCGTCGTCGTCAGCGCCGTACCCGGCCGCGCGCCGCTCACGCTGCGCGACGTGGGGACGGCCCGCTACGCGCCCATGGTGCGCTACGGGGCGGTCACCCGGGACGGTCGCGCGGAGGAGGCCGTCGTCGGCGTCGTCATGATGCTCCGCGACGCGAACAGCGGGCGCGTCGTGGGCGACACGAAGGCCGCGATCGCCGAGATCCAGAAGACGCTCCCCGAGGGCTGCGTCATCGACGCCTACTACGACCGCACCGAGCTCGTGCGGCGCACGGTGCGCACCGTCTCCAAGAACCTCGTCGAGGCGTGCGTGCTCGTGCTCGTCGTCCTCTTCGTGATGCTCGCGAACGTGCGCGCGGGCCTCGTCGTCGCGGTCACCATCCCGCTCGCCCTGCTCGGGGTGTTCGTGGGGATGTGGGTGTTCGGCATCTCGGGCAACCTCATCAGCCTCGGCGCCATCGACTTCGGCTTGGTCGTGGACGGCGCCATCATCCTCGTCGAGAACGCGATCCGGCGCATGGGCGAGCGCCGCGAGCAGCTCGGGCGCACGCTCACCGACCAGGAGCGCCAAGACGTGGTCACCGCCTCGAGTATCGAGGTGCGCTCCGCCACCACCTTCGGCGAGGCCATCATCGCCCTCGTCTACGTGCCCATCATCGCCCTCGGGAGCACCGAGGGGCGCATGTTCCGGCCGATGGCGCTCACCGTGCTCTTCGCCCTCGCCTCGGCGTTCGTGCTGTCGGTGACCGTGGTGCCGGCCCTCGCCTCGTGGGCGCTCTCGCGGGACACGAAGGACACGCACAGCCCCGTGCTCCGCCTGGCCGACAGGCTCTACGTGCCGACGCTCGCGTGGGCGACGCGCTGGCCGCGGCTCGTCGGCGGGGTCGCCGTCGCCATCTTCGCGGTCTCCATCACGCTGGGCGCGGGCATGGGCAAGGAGTTCCTGCCGAAGCTCGACGAGGGCACGGCGGTGCTCGCGATGGTGCGGCTGCCCAGCGTGTCGCTCGAGCAGTCGCTCGAGCAGTCGCGCCGCCTCGAGAAGACCCTGCTCACGTTCCCCGAGGTCACGAGCGTGGTGTGTCGCACCGGGCGCGCCGAGATCGCCGTGGACCCGATGGGCATCAACATGACCGACGTGTACGTCATCCTGAAGCCTCGTGAGGAGTGGACCACGGCGCACGATCGCGAGGGCCTGGTCGAGGCCTTCGACAAGAAGATCTCGGTCGAGGTGCCCGGCGCAGGCTTCGGGTTCACCCAACCCATCGAAATGAACACGAACGATCTGCTCGCCGGCATCGAGAGCGATCTCGCCATTCACCTCTACGGTCACGACCTCACGCTCCTCCGGCAGAACGCCGACCGCATGGTGCGCGTCCTGCGGCAGGTCCCGGGCGCGAAGGACGTGCGCGCCGAGCAAATCGCGGGCTTCAACGTCCTCACCGTGAACGTCGATCGCGTGGCCATCGCGCGCGCCGGCCTCACCGCGAAGGCCGTGCTCGACACCGTGTCCGCCCTCGGCGGGATGCAGGTCGGCGACGTGGTCGACCAGGGCGAGCGCTTCCCGCTGCAGGTGCGCTTCTCCGAGGCGGCGCGCAAAGACCGCGAGACCATCGCGGCGCTCCCCGTCCGCGCGCCCGACGGCCGCCTCGTGCCCCTCGGTCAGCTCGCGCGCATCGAGGTCGGCCCGGGCCCGTCGCAGGTGAGCCGCGAGCGACTGCAGCGCCGCATCACCATCCAGCTCAACGTGCGCGGCCGCGACATCGGCTCGTTCGTCGACGAGGCCCACGCCCGCCTCGACCGCGACATCAAGCTCCCGGCCGGCTATTTCACCGAGTGGGCTGGCGAGTACGAGCGCTTCAAGAGCGCGACCGCCCAGCTCGCCGTGGTGGTGCCCATCACCCTGGCGCTCATCCTCGTGCTCCTAGTGGCGACGTTCGGGAAGTTCCGCCCGGCGCTCGTGATCTTCCTCAACGTGCCCATGAGCATCTCGGGGGGGCTCTTCGCGCTGCTCGCGCGGGGCGAGCCCTTCAGCATCTCGGCGGGTGTGGGCTTCATCGCGCTCTTCGGCGTCGCGGTGCTGAACGGCCTCGTGCTCGTCTCGAGCGTCGAGCACCTGCGCGACGAAGGCGTCGCGGCGCTCGAGGCCGTCCGCCTCGGCGCTACCGGCCGCCTCCGCCCCGTGCTCACCACCGCGCTCGTCGCGTCGCTCGGCTTCCTGCCCATGGCGCTCGCGACCGGCGCGGGGGCGGAGGTGCAGCGGCCGC
>CAZHGG010000272.1:1811-7652 GCA_964531755.1 uncultured Polyangiaceae bacterium | reverse complement strand
CCTCTCGGTCACCGACGAGGGCGATGGCCGTCCGATCGTGCTGCTCCACGCGGGCAACGAGGAGCTGCGCACGACCAGCCGCGCGCAGCGCGACGCGGCGCGCGCCGCCATCGACGCCGGCGCGGCGGCGGTGCTGGGCAGCCACCCACACCGCGTGCAGGCGGTCGAGCGCTACCACGGCGGGGTCATCGCCTACAGCCTGGGCGACTTCGTGTTCGACGGGCGGGACATCCTCTCGGGCATGCTCGAGCTCGAGCTCACGCGGAGCGGCGTGACGGCCACGCGCTGGATCCCGCTGCACACCGCGCGCGGCGCGCCGACCCCGTACGAGGGGCGCGCGCGCGCCGACTGGAAGCTCAACCTCGAGCGGCTCGCGCCCCCGGAGCCGCCGCCGCGTCCTCGCCGGCCCGCGCGCGGTCAGCCCCGGTAGGGGCCCTCGCCGGCGCCGTGCTTCGCCGCAGCGAGCGCCTCGTCGAACGTGGCCGCGGCGTACTCGGCGCTCGCCGCGTCGCTCGCCGACACGTCCAGCTCGCGAAAGCTGCCGTCGTCGAGGTTCATCGCCACGCTGAACGTCGTGGTCTTGCCCTGCGTGACGCGCGGCGAGAAGCCCACGACGCGCTCGAGCGGCAGCGACACGTTGCCCCGATCGGGCACCGGGCCGCTCCGCCAGCTCACCATCCCGCGGCCGATCGCGAGGCGGCGCGTGTTCAGCAGCGTGACGATGGCCTTGTGCGTGAGGAAGATGCCAGCGCCGAGGTGCAGCACACCGAAGACCGCCATCACCCCGACGCGGCTCGAGATCGCGATGGCGTACCAGACGGCCATGAACGTGTCCCACACGAGGCAGAAGAAGAGCATCGGCACCGCGGCGAGGCGGTTCGGCGGCAGCGACCCCTCCCAGAGGGGTGCCGCTGCGTCGCCCGTCGTGCGCTCGACCAGCGCGTACGACGCGGGCCGGTAGACGCGCCCCGTGGTAGGCGAGAACGGCGTGACGGCGAACGCGCCGCCGGGCGAGGTCGCGGGGAAGGGCACGATCTCCCCGCACGGGCGGCACACCCCCACGCCGCGCGACAGATCGAGATCGTCGCCCGGAACGGCCTGACCACACCGCGGACACTGAAGCTGCATGCGCCCTCCCCGTGCGAAGGTAGCACGCGGCCCCGGCGGGCGCGTCGCGCCAGCGCGCTCCGCCCGCGCGGCAGACGCGATCCGAGAGCGTCCCCGCGGATTTGGGTCTACGCTTGCCTGCGCGATGACACACGCGCAGGCTACGGCCCGGGGCCACGAAAAGAAGGTCGCGCTGTTCTGGCCCGGGGACGCCCGCGCGAAGCCGAACGAGCTCGCGCGCGCGAGCATGGCCGAGACCACGACGCAGCTCGAGCGCGCGCTGCGCAAGCTCGGTCGCACGCCGTACCTGGTCGAGGGGTTCGTCACCAAGCCGTGCGAGTCGATCGAGCGCCTCGGGCCGATCGACGATCCGATGATCGGCGTGTGCGTGCACTGGATCTACGGGCCGCACACGACCACCGGCGTGGGCGGGAAGGACAACCCGCTGCTGCTCGCGAGCAACTTCTCGGGGCGGTGGCCCGGCCTCGTCGGGCTGCTCAACACGGGCGCCTGCCTGGAGCTGTTGCGCCGCCCGTTCTCGCGCGTGTGGACCGACGCCGCGGACTGGACGGCCGACCCCGCGTTCATGGAGCGCCTGGACGAGTGGTGCTCGACGGGGCGCATCGCCTACCCCACGGGCGAGGTGCGGTATCACGCGGCCATCTCGCCGACCGCCGCGACCATCGCGGCCGGCGTCGCGGCCGGGCTCCGCAAGCGGCGCGCGCTCATCCTCATGCTCGGCGACACGTCGATGGGCATGATCAACGGCTATTTCGGCCCTCGCCTGCTCCAGCCGCACGGGTTCGCGGAGCACAAGGTCGACCAGGCGTGGATCATCGATCGCGGCCGCCGCATCTCGGAAGAGCGCATCAGCGACGCGCTCGCGTTCGTGAAGGACAAGGGCGTGACGTTTCACTGGGGCGAGAGCAAGGCCGCCGACTTCGACGAGGCGTCGACGCGCGAGCAGCTCCGCGACTACCTCGTCGTGACCGATCTCGTCGCCGAGGAGCGCGCCGACTGCGTAGGCTGGCAGTACCAGCTCGGGCTCTTGCCGCTGCGCGCGCCCTCGGACTTCGCGGAGGGCCTCCTCAACTCGGCGTGCCGACCCGAGTCGAACGGGCACACGATCGCGTGCGCGACCGAGGCCGACCAAGGCAACGTCGTGCCGATGGAGCTGCTCAAGCGCCTCCTCGCGGCCAAGGGCCTGCACGAGGCGGTCATGTTCCACGACGTGCGCTGGGGCGCGGAGCACGAGGGGCGCTTCCTCTGGGTGCTCCTGAACTCCGGCTCGTGCGGCGCGTACGCGTTCAACCACGACCCCACGACGCTGCGCGGGGTGCACAGCTACCGCCAGCCCGCGGAGTACTTCCCCATCCCGGGAGGCACGTTCGCCGGCGAGAGCCTGCCGGGGACGATGACCTGGGCGCGCGCCTACGTGAAGGACGACGTGCTGTGGATGGACGTCGGCAAGGGCGAGGTGGTCAAGCTCCCGCCCGACGTGCGCGACGCCTGGTGGAACGGCACGACGCGCGAGTGGCCGTTCATGGCCGCGGACATGGGCATCTCCCGCGACACGTTGATGGCCCACTACCTCTCGAACCACGTGGCCGTCGCGTACGGCGACGTGTTCGAAGAGATGGTCGCGCTCTCGCAAGAGCTCGGCTTCCGCGTGCGCATCCTCGGGCGCCACGCGTAGAGGTCTGACCTGCGCTACCGCTCTCGCCGCGGCGAGCCGGGCGCAGGCCCGCTCGCGCGACGCCGCGGAGGCGAGTCGAGGTCCTACACGCGCGACCGACGCCGCCCTCGCCGCGCCGTGACGCCGACAGCGAAGAGGCCGAGCCCGAGGAGGCCGAGGCTCGCGCCGCTCCCGCCGCCGACCGTGGTGACCGCGCACGAGGCCTGCGAGCCGCCGGGGGTCCCGCCCGCGCCGCCTTCGCCGCCGGCGGAGCTCGGGTAGAGCTTCGCCCACATCTGGCTCGCCGAGAGCCCGCAGTCCTGACGCTGGTCGCGCGGCTCGACGTAGCAGGCGTCCCCGACCTTCGTCACACAAGCGCAAATTCCGCCTCCCACGCACGCCGCCTCCTTGATCTGCGCGGTGTGGGTCGCTTGCGCCTCCTTTTGGATACGCCCCTCGAGGTCCTTGCACACGGTCGCGCAGCTCGTCGCGGCCGCGCCGACGTCGCAGCCCGGGAACTCCGACTCCTTGTAAAGGCACGAGTGGTCGCGCCCGAACTGAAGGCATCCCTCGATGCCCTGGCCCTTCCCGACAATGCGCGAGATGTTGCCTTCCATCGTGCAGAAGCAGGCGACGCCGGGCGGCGACGCGTCCTCGCACTTGTCCCCGACGCAGGGCGCGGTCCCGCCGGTCGACCCGCACCGGCTGGACACGAAGGTGGTTCGCGTGGGCGAGGGGGCGTTCACCTCCGCGAGGACCTGGTTGCACCGCGGGGTGCAGTCGGCGGCGGCCGAGCACTCGGCCGCGTCCGCGTGTGCGTCGACGGAGAAGGCGCCGACGGCGACCGCCGCGAGGGTGGCGAGCAGGGTGGGTGCGCGACCGAGGCGAGGAGACGGGCGAGACGGGCGGGACATGGGAACAGCTCCTGGGTGTTGGTGCGGGACGCCGCGCGGGCAGCGCTCACGGCTGAGCTTTAGCAGGCCGCATGCCACACGGCGGCGAGCGAACTTCAAGCGGCAAGCGACGGACTTGCCCGGCGCTGACGCCCACGAGCTCGCACCGCGTGTGGCGCAAATTGGCGCAGCGCGGGCGGCCCCTCGTCCGCGAGCTCCTTTGGCGACGCGCTTGACCTCGGGCGAAACGCGACTAGGCCTGCGGGCCATGAAGACCCAGACGCGCGTACGAGCCGGCAAGCGAACCTCCGTCAAGGACGCCCACGACTGACCTCCCGAGGCGAGGCTGCTAACCTCCGAGGATGAGCCTCACCCTGGGAGTCGACGTGGGCACGGGCAGCGCGCGCGCCGGGCTCTTCGACGCGAGCGGCGCGCTCCGCGGGCTCGGCGTGTGCCCGATCGCGATGGGCGCGCCCCAGGAGGACTACGCCGAGCAGTCGTCGGAGGACATCTGGCGGGCGTGCGGCGTCGCGGTGCGCGCGGCCCTCGCGAGCGCCGGCGCCTCTCCCGACGACGTCGACGGGGTGGGCTTCGACGCGACCTGCTCGCTCGTCGTGCTCGACGCCGACGACACGCCCGTCACCGTGAGCCCGACCGGCGACGACGCGTGGAACGTCATCGTGTGGATGGACCACCGCGCGACCGAGCAGACCCGTCGGGTCAACGAGGCGGCGCGCGCGGGCGGCCACGAGGTGCTGCGGTACGTGGGCGGCGCGATCTCGGTGGAGATGCAGACGCCCAAGCTGCTCTGGCTGAAGGAGCGCCTGCCGGCGAGCTTCCAGCGCGCGCGCCGCTTCCTGGATCTCCCTGATTTTCTTACGTTTCGCGCCACAGGCGACGACACCCGCTCGCTGTGCTCGACCACCTGCAAGTGGACGTACCTCGCGCGGAGCGCCGCGGGCGACCCGCGCGACGGGGCGGCGGCGGGCTGGCAGGCCCCGTTCTTCCGCGACGTGGGGCTCGGCGAGCTGGCCGACGAGGGGTTCTCGCGGCTCGGCCAGCGCGTCGCGCCCATGGGCCAGCGCGTGGGCGGGCTCACCGAGCGCGCCGCGCGCGAGCTCGGGCTCCGCGCGGGCACGCCGGTCGGCGCGTCGATCATCGACGCCCACGCGGGCGGCCTGGGGCTCTTGGGCATGACGCTCGAGGGCGAGTCGCCCACGCCCGAGTCGCTCGACCGTCGCCTCGCGCTCATCGGCGGCACCTCGACCTGCCACATGGCGGTGTCGAGGGAGCCGCGCTTCATCCCAGGCATCTGGGGGCCGTATTTCTCGGCCATGGTGCCCGATCTCTGGCTCACCGAGGGCGGGCAGTCGGCCACCGGCGCGCTGCTCGACCACACGCTCGCCAGCCACGCGCTCGGCGCCGAGCTCGCGCGCGACGCGGCCGCCCGGGGCCTCCGGGCGACCGATCTCCTGCACGAGCGGCTCGACGCGCTCGCGGCCGGCGCGCCGTTCCCCGCGGCGCTCACACGCGACCTCCACGTCTTGCCCGATCACCACGGCAACCGCTCGCCGCGCGCGGACGCGAGCCTCCGCGGGATGGTCTCCGGCTTGAAGCTCACAGGCTCGCTCGACGCGCTCGCGCTGCTCTACCTCGCCACGGTGCAGGCGCTCGCCCACGGCACGCGCCACATCGTCGACACGATGAACGCCCACGGCTACCGCATCGACACGCTCATCGCGACCGGCGGCGACGCGAAGAACGCGGTGTTCCTGCGCGAGCACGCCGACGCGACCGGCTGCCGCGTCGTGCTCCCGCGCGAGCCCGAGGCCGTGCTGCTCGGCGCCGCGATGCTGGGCGCCACGGCGGCCGGGCTTCACCCGAGCCTGCTCTCCGCGATGACCGCCATGAGCTCGGCCGCGCGCGTCCTCGAGCCCGCGGGCGGGCGCGTCGCCGCATACCACGAGGCGAAGCACCGCGTGTTCCTGCGAATGCACGACGACCAGCTGGCTTACCGCGCACTCATGGCAGACTCTCCGCCATGAACCTGCAAGTGAGCCCCAACGGGGCGAACGTTGGTCGATGGCGGGGCCGCGCCGAAGGCGAGGGCTCGCCATGAACCTGCAAGTGAGCCCCAACGGGGCGAACGTTGGTCGATGGCGGGGC
>CAZHGG010000272.1:0-1711 GCA_964531755.1 uncultured Polyangiaceae bacterium | reverse complement strand
CGCGCCGAAGGCGAGGGCTCGCCATGAACCGTCGCTCCCTCCTCGCCGCGCTCCTCGCCGCGCCGCTCACGCCCGCGGCCCTCGCGTCGTGCAAGCGCGACGCAGCGCCCGCCACCACGACCTCCGCGGAGGGCGGCGCGAAGGCCGCGCGCCTCAAGATCGCGGTCATCCCGAAGGGCACCACCCACGAGTTCTGGAAGGCCGTGCACGCGGGCGCGAACAAGGGCGGGCTCGAGGCCGACGTCGAGGTCCTTTGGAAGGGCCCCATGAAGGAGGACGACCTGAAGGCCCAGATCGACGTCGTGCAGTCGTTCGTCGCCCAAGGGGTCTCGGGCATCGTGCTCGCGCCGCTCAGCGACACGGCGCTGCGCAGCCCAGTGAAGGCCGCGGTCGCGGCGGGCATCCCCGTGGTCGTGTTCGACTCCGATCTCCGCGGCGACGAGCACGCGAGCTTCGTCGCCACCGACAACGTCGCCGCCGGCCGGCTCGCCGCCGACGCGCTCGCGAAATCCCTGGGCGGCAAGGGGCGCGTGCTCGTGCTGCGCTACCAGGTGGGCTCGGCGAGCACGCAGGGTCGCGAGGAGGGCTTCCTCGCGGCCATCAAAGAGCACCCGGGCGTGCAGGTGGTGAGCGACAACCAATACGGCGGCGCCACCACCGAGAGCGCGTTCTCCACGAGCGAGCGGCTCCTCTCGGCGCAGCGCGCCGGCGCCGACGGCGTGCAGGGCGTCTTCACGCCGAACGAGTCGACCAGCTTCGGCATGTTGCTCGCGCTGCGGAAGGGAGGCCTGGCGGGCAAGGTGAAGCTCGTCGGCTTCGACGCCTCCGACAAGCTCCTCGAGGCCCTCGAGGGCGGCCACGTCGACGCCCTCGTCGTCCAAGATCCCTTCAAAATCGGCTACTTGGCCGTAAAGACCATGGCCGCGAAGCTCCGCGGGCAGCCGGTCGACAAGCGCATCGACACCGGCGCTCGCCTGGTCACCAAGGCGAGCGTCGCCGAGCCCGCGGTGCGCGAGCTCGTCCACCCCGACCTGAAGAAGTGGCTCAACGAGTGAGCGCGCGCGGCTCGTGAGCGCGCGTCACTGCTCGAAGCAATAGATGTGGCGCGCGTTTGCGCAGAGGCTCGTGCCCGAGTTGGTCCAGAACGCCGGGAGGTCCGCCCGGCCCACGGTGCCCGCGACGCGCCCGGCGAGGTCCCACCCGCCGCAGTGCGCGAGCGCGTTGCCCGTGGGACCGGTGCCGGTCCACACGGTGGTGGGCGTCCCGAGCGCGCCCGTCTGATCGGGGATCGACGCGAGGGGCACGCCGGCGGTGGGGTTGCCCGTGAAGAGGAGCTTCGTGCGGGTGACGTCGTAGTAGGGACCCGGCGCGGTGATGCGCTGCGCGGCCGACTGCGTCGAGTCGGACAGCCACGCGCGGAACGTGCCCGAGAGCCCGGCGTCCGCGGCGACCTGCGCGCAGATGAAGTCGCCCCCGCGGGCGCCCGCGCCGCCCCCCTGCCCGGAGATCTGGGCGCCGCCGTAGGTCCTCGACGTGCGAAACACCCGGCGCAGCGGCGCGGCGTCCGCGGCGTCCACGCGCGCGTCCAGGCTCCCGTCGAGCCCCGCGTCCAGGCCCCCGTCCGGCCCGTCGGCCGCGTCGCGCGGCAGCGGCGGCGCGTCCGCGAGCGCGTCGCCCAGCCCCGGCGAGGCGACGTCGGGGGCCGACGGCA
>CAZHGG010000271.1:0-7665 GCA_964531755.1 uncultured Polyangiaceae bacterium | reverse complement strand
GGAGGCCCCCGAGCACTCCGTCCGCGCTGCCGCCTGGCACCCCGTCGATCGCGCCCACCGGAGCCCTCGGATCGCCCTGGCGTGGCGCCTCGGTCGGCAGCGCGCGAGGCGCGAGGGTCGCGGGGCGCCCGAGCGGCGGGGGCGCCGCCGACTTGGCCTTGGGCGCGGCCTTCGGGGCCTCGACCTTGGGGGCGGCGGGCTTCGGCGCGGCCAGCTTCTCGTGGGGTGTGAAGACGACCGGGACAGCCTCCTCTAGGGCCTTGCGCTTGATCTCTTTCCCGAAGACGACGCCGAGAATGGCGACGACCGCGAGCACGACGCCCGCGGAGGCATACCCGACGAGGAGGCGGCGGGCGGAGAAGTCGTGGAGGCGATCGTGCTCGAGGGCTGCGAGGGACACGCCGAACCTAATACGGTCTCCGTTTGACGAATCGGTGAAGCGTTGGAGACCATCGCGCGAGCGTCGTGTGACGTTCGCGGGGGGGCGCACGGCGTTCGCGTGGTGGTCACGTGAATGTCGCCTTGGACGCGGGGCTGTCGCGGAGCACGCGCGCGTCCGCTCGTCGGGGTTCGCTTGCGACGCCCCGGGTGCGAGAGGCGGCGCTCGTGGTCAGCGGCCGCGTCTACTTCGGCGGCTACCTCGGCATCCTCGCGCTTCGCGCCGACGGCACGTGCTGTTTCACGCGACGCCGGAGGTGACGACCACGAGCGCGTGGAGCGGCGACACCTACGACTTGGGGATGAGAGACGCCAGCGGGCGCGAGCACGAGGGCAGCGCCTAGCCCGACTTCGAGGGCTGACCTCCCGCCGTCGCCGCCGACCGCTGCGGGGCCTCGGGGCGGCGGGCGCGCTGCGGTGGGAGTGGCGCCTTCACTTCGGTGGCTTGCTCGGCACGCGCGAGGGCGAGTACGGGAGGCTGGGCTTCACGGGCGGGGCGAGCGTCCGCAGGGGCGGCGGGTTCTTGAGGCGCGGGATAGGGCCCGGGCGGCTCATGGAGAGGATGGCGGCGAGGCTCGCGCCGAGCCCGGCGAGCGCGCTGCGGGCGTCGCACCGGGCGTTGGCGTCTCCGCGGGGCGCGAGGCGCATCGCGCCGTCGAGCGTCACCGTGCGAGCCGTCGCGCGGAGGGAAGCAGGATAGGCCACGGTCGCGCGGAGCTCGACGAGGGGGTTCGTGGGCACTCCCCCCAGCGTCGCGCGGAGCTCGAACGTCGCCTCGCGGGCGCCCGCCGGCACGGTGACGGAGGGCTGGGCGGCCACGAACGCTTTCGTGGGCGCGAGCGACACGGTCACCGGCTGCACCACGGGCGTGGCGAACGCGATCCGCACCCTGGCGGTGGACGGGTAGTCGACGCACGCGGGCGCGAGGAGCGTGGCGGTGGGCTGATCGACGCGGGGGATCGTCGCCGCAAGACACGCAGGCGACCCCTCTGCGCGCCCTGAGGCGAGGCGCACCTCGACCGTGCCGTCCACGTCGTCGCTCACGAAGAGGGTCGTGCCCGTGTCGGTGCCGTCAGGGCGGGTGAGGCGCACGGCGCCGTGCGCCCGCGTGAAGTAGGTGGGCGCCCCGAACGCCGCTGTCTGAAACTGGGTGAGGCCGCCGCTCACGAGGGTGCCCGCGCCCGCGGCGAGCACCCAGTTCGCCGCTCCCGTTTGGTCGGTGCCGCGCACGGTGGCGTCGAGCACGTGATTCGGGCCCCACACGACGGCCGTCGGACCGGAGGGGCCGCTGAGCAGCACGTCGTCGCCGGCAGGGCGTGACGCGAGGGGCATGTTCTGCGCAGGGAAGAAGTCGAAGGGGACGTTGAGCGCCTCGCCGTTCGCGTCGTTCTTCACGTACCACGCGAGGACGCCCTGGCGGGGCCCGCCTGGCGGGTTGTCGTAGCCGACGGAGCGCCGGTACTCGAGGAGAAAGTACTCGCTGTCGCCGCGCGAGGGGTCGTACACGGCGATGGGCGCGCGCTCGGCCCGGGGGCTCGCGCCGCCCTTGTCGGAGGCGTCCAGCGCGAGGCACGCGCCGGTGGTCGTCGCGACCGCGCGCGGCCTCACCCACCCTGCGCGCACACGGTTCCAGGCGTCGAGGCCGGTCGTCCAGCGCTGGTCGGCGCCGCCGATCGTTCCGCCCATGAGGGTCGCCCCCACGTTCGTCGTCACGGGCCCCGCCCACGGGCCGTAGAGATCCGCGCCGACGAACGCGTGGTGGAGCTCGTGGGCCGTCGTGGCGAAGTCGACGGCCTCGTCGACGAAGTGCACAGTGCCGCAATACCGCTTCCCCTGGGGCAGCGGGCCGCAGCCGCTTCGGGTCTTGCCGCCGTTGCCGAAGGCCGTCACGACCACCAGCGTGAGCTCCTTGTCGTCGACCGTCCCGTCGCTGTTGGCGTCGAAGGCCGTCAGGTTGTAGAGGGTGCCCGCCCCGCGGATTGTCGCCTCGATTTGCTTCGCGTCCAGGTCGCCCTCGGTCCACGCGGCGCCCTGGGCGGGAGGGACGGCCTTCCAGGTGGCCACCAGGCTCTCGTCTTGGCGGGTGCCAGGATCGTCCACGTAGGTGAGCGGGCCGATGACTCCGATGGGCAAGAAGGTGAAGGAGCCCCCGGAGCTCTCGAGGAAGAAATCGCGCACGTTGGGGAGGCCGGGTCCCGCGAGCAGCTTCGAGTAGAACGACGCGTCGCGCGGCACGCCCGCGGTCGTCGCGCCAAACGCCCGGTCGCGGTATTTGCCAAGGACGACGAGCAGAGGGCGCGCCCGCGCGCCGCTCGCGTTCTTGCCGAACTGGAACGCTGGTTGGGCTCGCGCGGTGAGCGGGCTCGACACGAGACCGAGGGCGACTAGGGCGACGAGCGCCGCTCGACAGTGGGACATGAGTCCGAAGAAATCACGAGGCGTGTGGCATGACCACCGCGTTCTCGAGAGGCGCCTTGGCGCGCTCGGCGGGCTGGGGCACGAGGTCGGCCGGGGGCGCGCCCGTTCGCCTTCGGAGAGAAGTCGACGACGAGCGCGCGTCCGAGTCGCCAGCGACGGCGACGAGGAGCATTCGATCGGTGCATGCGCTCATCCGCAGGCTTCAGGCAGCATATCGGAGCGCCGCGGTCTCTTGGTAGGCTGGGGCATGCTCTGTCGTGTCGCATGGCTCACTCTGCCAGCGGCGCTCGTCGCGTGCGCGGCGTGCGGCGGCGCGTCGCTCCCTCCGCTCGGGGCGCGCGCGCGTGTCGTCCCGAAGCCGCTGCCAGCGCCGACCTCGTGCGAAGGCCGCCAGCAGGAGCAAGAGGAGGGCCGTGAGCCGCGCGCCCTCACCGACCTCGAGAGGCGTATGCGTGACAGCCTGGTCCTCCCGAACGGCGAGCCCGATCTCGAGGCGTGCCGCGCGGTGTGTCGGCGGGCGCTCCGGCCGGGCGACGACGTCGTGTCCTGCTTCCTCGCGACCTCGCGCGAGCGGCTCGTCTGCGACGGTCCAAAGTGCCTCGGGCACGAGCCAGACACCCTGGCGCGCTCGCTCTTCTGCGGAGAGGCGGGCCGGCGCGCTGGCGCCGATCCGGTGGCGGCGCAGGCCATGCTCCCCTTCCTCGGCCGCCATGGCGAGCAGGTGGTCGTGTGCAGTCTCCGATGACGCCCCGCGCGCCGGGCCGGAGCGTCGCGAAGCTCCTCCGAGCGCTGTTCGTGGCCACGTCGGTCGCGGGCGTCGTCGCGACCACGACCGGGTGCGAGTCAGTCCTTCATTGGTGCCTGAATGGCCAATACGGCGCCCCGTATTACGCGAGGAGCGTCCGCCCCATCCCGGCGGAGCTGCGCTCAAGCGTCGCGGGCATGCCGAGCGGCCCGCTGCTCGACAAGGACCTCTGCGCGAAGCTCTGCGCCAGCGACGGCGACGTCTGCCAGCTCGCGGCGCTCGCCGAGCTGCCCGAGACGTCCCACGTGGTCTGCTTTTCGTACCGTGAGAACGGCTGCCCGAGCGGCTGGGGGAGCGGCCGGTTGCCCGATGGGCTCGCGGTCCGCCCCGGGCGCGCGCCCTCGCTCGGCGACACCTTCGCGCGCGCGGCGGTGCTCGAGGCGGCCTCGGTCGTGTCTTTCCGACGCCTCGCGAAGGACCTCGAGCGCCACGGTGCGCCTCGCGCGCTCGTTCGGCGCGCCGTGCTTGCGGCGCGTGACGAGAAGCGCCACGCCGCGCTCACCCGGCGCCTCGCGCGTCGGTTCGGAGGCGTGCGCGTGCGCGCGACGGTCGACGCCGCCCGGCCGCGGGCGCTCCGCGAGCTCGCCCTCGAGAACGCGCGCGAGGGCTGTGTCGGGGAGACCCTCGGCGCGTTGCTTCTCTCGGCGCGGGTGCACGCGTCGGACGATGCGGAGGTCCGCGCGACGCTCCGCGAGATCGCGCGCGACGAGATCGCACACGCGGCCTTCGCGTGGGACCTTCGCGCGTTCCTCCTCGAGCGTCTCGACGCGGGCGCCCTCGCCGACGAGCGTCACGCGCTCGCCGAGGCGAGAGACGCCGCGCGCCGGGTCCCGGTGGACCCCGTGTTTCCCTTCGATCCGGCGCCGCTCGCGCGCGCGCTCGACGAACGGCTGTGGCAGCCGGCGCTCGAGCTCTCGGTTGTGGTTCGGGAGGACGCGGTCAGGCGAGACGAGCGATCACCGTCTTGATCGGCGCTCGACCGCCGGGAGCCAGCAAGGGCGGCCTCCGCGGAATGCGCTCCCGGCTCCTCCGCGGTCGGCTTCGTGCTCGGCCGGTCGACCGCGCACCCCATCGCGCTCTCCCTCCCGACGCGCCGGCGTGCGCCGACCGGGAGGCGAATTCCTTGGCGAGGCCCGCGTGGCCCTGGCGCCGCGGTGACACCGACGAGCGTGTCGTTCGTCGACGCGCGGGTCGCGCCCTGAGCAACGCACCGCGACAGCCCACGACGAGGTCGATGCCTCTGGCGCGGCAAGTCGCTAGGTGGACCGTCCATCAACGGTTCCGTAGCCGAGGCGTGCGCGGCGCCGCCTCTCCGAGGGTGTCCGGCCCATCTGGCGGGGAGCGCGCGCGTGTCGTGCACGCCCTCGCATCGATGAGCCGACGAACGATCGCGACGTGGACGCGGCGTGACGCTCAGGCGCGCCGTGCGGTCGAGGCGAAGGCGCGCTTGCCCGCGCGCACCACGTGCTTGCGCAGCCACGCGTGCGCCGGGTCGTCGCGCGAGGCGGCGCTGAAGGCGACGCTGAACGTGAAGCCCGCGAGATCGACGGGCAGCGGGAGGACCGAGAGCGGAAGGGTCTTCGCCATCGCGCGCGCGAAAGACTCGGGCAGCGCGACGACCAGGTCGGTGGAGGCGACCGCGAAGGCGGCGGCCGCGAAGTGTGGGACGCGCAGGACGACGCGCCGTGAGAGGTGCAGCTTCTCGAGCGCCGCGTCGATCGCGCCGCCCTGGAAGCCGCGCGGGGCGACGAGCGCGCGGTCGAGCGCGGCGTACGCCTCGACCGTGAGGGCCCGTCGCGGGGCGCGTGCGCCCGCGACGGCGACGGGGTGGTCGCGGCGCGCCACGAGCACCATCTTCTGGTGGCCCACGGGCTGCGAGAGGACGCCGGCGAGCGGGCGAAAATTCGTGCCGAGGGCCACATCCACCTCACGCGCGGCGACGGCCCGGTCGATCTCGTCGCCCGGGAAGCGCGTCACGAGGTCGACGCCGGGCGCCTCCGCCCGCAGGGCGGGCACGAGCTCGGGCAAGAGGAGGATCTCCGCGTAGTCGGTCGCGGCGAGGACGAAGGTGCGCTCGAGCCGGGAGGGCTCGAAGCGGGACGCCTCGCGGCGGAGGAGCTGGTCGACGCCCGAGAGCAGGCGCTCGAGCGGCTCCGACAGGGACTCGGCGCGCGCGGTGGGCCGGAGCGCGCCGCCCGTGCGCAAGAACAGGGGATCGTCGAAGAGGCCTCGAAGGCGGGCGAGGGCGTGGCTCACCGCGGACTGTGTGCGCCCGAGGCGCTTGGCCGCGCTCGTGGTGCTGTGCGTCCGGAGCAGCTCGCGCAGGACCACGAGGAGGTTCAGATCGAGGTCTGCGAGATGAACGTCGCTCATGAGTGGAGACCCTACCATGAGCGAAGAGGACACCCTCGTGGCCGCCGGTCGTCATGCTCGACGAGCGCCCGCGGGGCGCACCCTCGCCCGGCTCAGCGCGCCCAGCCGTTGCGCAGCAGGTTGCCTCGCCCGGTGGGCCAGAGCACGCAGTTGGTCTGCGAGCCTTGCACGGCGAAGACGAGCACCGCGGCCTTGCCGTCCGTGTCCTTCAGCGACACCAGGATCTCGAGGGCGCCGTCGCCGTCGAGGTCTGCGATCGTGGGCACCGCCATCGAGCCGCGCCCAGGGAGCTTCAGCTCGTGGAGCTTCGCGCCGCCCGGGCCGAGCACGAAGAGGGCGCCCTTGCCCGCGGCGCCGTAGGTCGCGAACACGATCTCGGGCGCGCCGTCGCCGGAGAGATCGGCGACCACCACGCCGCCGGTGAGCACGCCCCTCTCCGTGGTGAAGGGCGTAGCCCACAGCTCCTTGCGCGACGCCGACACCGCGTGGATCTTCCCGTCGAAGCCCGCGAAGAGCAGCTCGGGGCCCTTCTCCGCGGGCGAGATGTCGGCCACGGTGACCTGGTTGGTCGCGGCGATGAGGTTGCCGCCGAGGTCCTCGAGGCCGTCGAGGTACGCGGGGACGTGGAGCGGTGACTCCCACCCCGGCGGGCGCGACGCGTCGGCCCGCACGACCCACAGGCCCACGCCCTGCTTGCGGTTCGACTGCGAGGCGTTTTGCACGCTGCCGAGCATCACGATCTCGTAGCGCCCGTCGCCGTCGAGATCGGCGATCGCGGGGGCCGTGTTCGTGAAATGCGCCTGCAGAGACGTGGCCTCCTTCTCCGAGTAACCCTGTCGCGCCTCCGCGAGGTCGTGCAGGTAGCGCACCCCCGGGGTCTTGCGGCTGCCCTTGAACTCCGGGGCGGCGTCGAAGGCGGCGCCGGAGCCCTTGTGGAAGCTCGCGTAGGCGTTGTCGTGCGGCACCACCACGTCGTGCTTGCCGTCGCCGTCGAGATCGCCCAGCGCCAGGTTCTGGTCGTACGCCCCGGCGAGGTAGCAGGGCGCGGGCGGCGCGGACCTGGTGCACCCGCTCGCGCCCGAGGCGTTGGGCGGGAACCCGGCCACGGGGGCGCCGTCGCCGCGCCACGCGGCCACGACGTCGGGCGGGCCGCTCCTGCCCGCGGCCGCCACGAGCTCGAGCTTGCCATCGCCGTCGAGATCGCCCGCGGCGAGCGAGCGGAGCTCGTCAGCGAACGTCACGGGGAAGCCCTTCACCGGGGCGCCCTTTGCGTCGAGCACGTACACCTTGTCGCGCGCCGCGACGGCGACCTCGAGCGCGGCGTCTCCCGCGAAGTTGCCCACGACGGGGCTGGCCCAGATGCGCCCCGAGCCCGCGGGGGCGGCCCACTTGGGCGCGCCGTCCGCGCTCCACACGACGACGCGCGCGCCGCGCGCGGCGACCACCTCGAGCTTGCCGTCGCCGTCGAGATCCACGACCGCCGGCGAGCCGAGCCACCCGTCCTCGTCTTCGTCCTCGAGCGCGAGCTTCCGCGTCGGCGCCGCGACCGTGGCGCTGCCCCCCGAGCCCGCCTTGCACGCGGCCGCGGGGGGCAGGGTCCCGCCGCCGCCACCGCCGCCCGCGCCACCGCC